>CAZVKP010000083.1:0-10127 GCA_964627635.1 uncultured Calditrichaceae bacterium
TGGAGAGAACCCCGGCAAAAACCAGGATGAATGTGAGCAATTTCCGCGGTGCGGAGAGAACCAACAGGCGTATTCCGGTGCCGATCAGACCGCTTCCCTCCGCAATGCCGAGGCCCAGCATGGCAACCATCACAATTCCCAAAGGGGCGAAACTGGTGTAATTGTGCACCATCTCCAGAATCATTCGATGGATGCCGTCATGGTTTATCAGATTTACCGGGCGAATCACTTCTCCGGTTGCCGGGTGAACCTTTAGAGAATCGTGTGGCCCCACTCTAATTATGCCCAATCTTCGATGTTCTCGGAGACCTGGTGCGATTTGCCCGGAAATCCCACTATTCATGGGAAAAGTGGTCAGATTGAAAAGAATGGGGGTCCGTTTCTCCCCTTATAACCGACCGGCGACTTTAAGCGGAAGCCTTTTTCGGTTTCCGCAATGGTGGCGCAATAGATGCGGGGATCGTGTTCGAAAAAAACCATCCAATTCTCCTCGACCGCCCGTCTCAGGATCGACCGTTTTTCTTCGATGGTTTTCACCGGATTCAGATCGTAGGCCATGACCCAGGGAAGAGACACATGGGCCGAGAGGGGAATCAGATCTCCGGCGTAAAGCAGCTTGCCTTCTTCGCCACTGATTAAAACCAACTGCTGGGCAATGGTATGTCCATCGGATAATAAAATTTCTACCCCATCAAAAAGTTTTTGAGGGCCATCCAGGATTTTCAAATTATCCGATTTCATCAGGGGTTCTATGTTTTCTTTTAGATAGCTGGCGCGGTCTTTCTCAAAGCCTCTCTGCACCCATTCTAATTGCTTTTTTTGCACATAATGAGAAGCATTGGGAAAGCGAAGCTTCAGTGCGCCTTCCGCGTCGTAATACACAGCACCTCCCACAGGGTCGAAATGCAGATGGGTCAGAATGACATCGGTAACATCCTCCGGCTGGATGTTATGCTTGGCCAGCGATTGGAGTAGCGAATGCTGGCTATGATCGATGGCGTATATTTCGGCAAATTTTTCGCTGAATTTGTCCCCGATACCGGTATCTATCAGGATCACCCGACAATCCCCCACCACCAGTAAAGTATTCAAAGCCATCTCAATACGATTTTTTTCGTCGGGCGGATGTTCTTTTTTCCACAGGGTTTGCGGCACCACTCAGAACATAGCTCCTCCATCCAGGCGGAATCGACCGGTATTAAGAATGGAAACCTGATATTTACCCACTTGCATTTTTTCCTCCTTCCAGTATGGCATAAAATGGGTCCGTTTCCGGCTATCCCCACGATCTGACTTTAATTTGCTCGAAAATAAAGTGTACCACAAACACTCCGATATTTTATTAGCACGATGGCAGTGCTGGAAAAATCCCCGGCCGGAAAAAATCCCTTCCGGCCAGTTTCCACCCGCTTTGTCGAGGTGATACCCGAGTCTATTACGGGTGGAATGATACTAAATTTTACCGCCGGTAACAAGTTTTTGGAGAAGAATAATTGGGGAACGTTTATTTTACTTCGGTGTTGACATTATTAACCGGATATATTAAAATACCCGACAAAAATAGAGAACCGGCTTGTTTTGGCTTAAAGGGATTCGGTATTGGTAAGATCAATAAATCTTTTCGCAGGGCATACTTTATATCAGCTGCACCCGGAGGAACGGTGAGTCGCTTATTCCTGCGCAATCTTATCATCCATGCAGTTCTGCTCATGGGTCTTTGGGTTTTATTAAGCGGTCATTACGATCTCTTTCATCTTACCCTGGGTGTGTTATCGGTAGCTAGCGTAATGGCCCTTAATTTTCGGCTTCGTAATTACCAGTTTTTTAAAGAAGAAGTTTCCGGAGTATCCCGTCTTCGTATCCGCCGCTTAGTTTTTTATATACCCTGGCTTATTTGGCAAATTGTAATTTCCAGCCTTCAGGTAGCTTATGTGGTGTTGCATCCTCGCGTGCCGGTGGATCCGACCTTGCTGAGGTTTAAAACCGGTCTCCCCAATGTGGGTGCCCGGGTTATTCTGGGAAACTCCATTACCCTGACGCCGGGGACACTTACCCTGCTGATAAAAGATGAAGAATTCCTGGTACACGCGCTCATGGAGGTGTCGGCTTCCGGGATAATCAGCGGACTGCTCCCGGGTCAGGTCGCCCGTTTGTATATGCACCAGCCTGAAAACGTGGTGACAGAGTTGGAGGAAATAAAAACGGTGGACAAAGTTTAGTGGAAAAGTCTTTTATTTATTTATCGGTTATCCTGGTGGTAGTCATCTTCATTCCGTTGTACTGGGTGGTTGTCGGGCCGACCATCTACGATCGTATGTTAGGTGCCGGTGCTATTGGTACCAAAACCATGCTGCTCATCGCTATTGTGGGCATAATCTACGATCGGATTGATATGTTTGTAGATATTACCCTGGCTTACGCTGCGCTGAATTTTATCGGCGTAATTGCCATTGCCAAATACCTCGAAACCTCCAGAAAGAAGAGATGATAGAATTTCGTAGTATTCTTGCCATTGTAATGGTTAGTTTTGGAGCCTTTTTTCTTTTGATCGGGAGTATCGGGTTAATCCGATTGCCGGATTTTTATTCCCGAACCCATGCAGTAAGCAAAAGTGATACACTGGGTATGATGCTGGTTTTGGGAGGGTTGGCACTCTACCTGGGATTTAATTTAAATGCTCTCAAACTAATGATTGCAGTGGTATTTGTCGCTCTGACCAATCCGACCGGTTCGCACGCACTGGCTAAAGCGGCCTTACTTTCCGGTATCAAACCCTGGTTCAAAGGCGACGAACGGAAGAACCAGGCCGGGGGAGAATGAATGCACTGGGAATTGGAAATTACCCTGTTTATATTTCTGGTGTTGACTGCCGTAATTGCCCTTTCCGTTAAAGATTTGCTTACTTCGGTGGTTGTATTAAGCGTTTATAGCTTTTTATCTGCACTGTTGTTCATCTCCATGGGGGCAATTGATGTGGGTTTTACCGAAGCAGTAGTGGGTGCCGGGGTCACCGGAGTCTTTTTTATAGTGGCCATTTTCAGAACGACACGAAGGAGTTGCGATTGAGAATATTTAATTATTTATTGTTTCTCTTTTTTGCCGGCATATTGATATATTCGGCGGCGGATTTGCCCGACCGCGGCGATGCCGAGGCACCGTTCAATCGCCATCAAAGTTTGGCTGAGTCACCCATCGCCGCCACATACTATATTCAACAAGCCTACCGGGATGCCAGAACACCCAATATTGTAACTGTCATATTAGTCGATTACCGCGGCTATGATACTCTGGGTGAAGAAACGGTAGTTTTTATAGCCGGTTTGATTTGTTATTTAATATTCAGAATAACGCGAAGAAAAGATGGATAAGAGCAAAGACGATCCCATTGTGTTACTGGTCAGCCGAATTGTTTCTCCCTTTATCATGTTGTTTGGGTTGTATGTGATTTTTCATGGCCACTACAGCCCGGGTGGTGGTTTTCAGGGAGGGGCGATGCTGGCTGCGGGTATATTGCTTGTACGTCTGGCTGCAGGAATGGAAATCGCCCAACTTCAATTTAAACGGGAAATTGCCATGCCCCTGGGTGCGCTGGGAGTACTCATTTTTCTGGGTACCGGGTTGTTGGTTATGTTTATGGGAGGCCGGTTTCTGGATTACAGCTATCTGCCCTTCCCGGGAATGGAACGGGCGGAACTGCACTCTCTGGGAATCTTAATTATTGAGGTGGGGGTAGGACTGGCGGTAATGGCCATTCTGGTATCAATTTTCGACAACCTCCTGGAAGGGAGTGGAAATGATTAGTTTCTTGCTGGGACATTATGCCTATTTTTTTATCCTCGGCTTGCTGGTTATTGGTCTGTGGGGAATGACCTATAAACGGAACCTGGTGAAAAAACTCATCGGGATGACCATCCTGCAATCCGCAGTAATTATCTTTTGGGTATCCAGCGCAGTAAAATGGGGTGCTACCGTACCCGTGGTGGACCCCTCCATTCCGGTGACCGAAACGGCCCGTTATATCAACCCCCTTCCTCATACCCTGATGCTGACCGCTATTGTCGTCGGTGTAGCAACTACCGGTGTGGCTTTTGCACTGTTAATCAGTATTTACCGCCGTTACCAGACTCTGGACGAAGACACTTTAATTGAGCGGATGAAATGATTCAGGAGAATGCACCGGTACTCATTCCTTTAATTTACCTCTTCTTTGCCACACTCATTCCCATTGTGGGTGTTTGGCCGGTCCGTTCCGCTTTTCCCTTAGCCATGTTAGCCGTTTCGTTGGCACTATCGGTATCGGTGTTTAACCTTTACCTGGTATTGGACCAGGGAACCTTCCATTATTATTTCGGTAATTGGATTCCCCCCATCGGCATCGAGTATGTGTTGGACCCGCTTTCCGCTTTCGTGACACTGGTGATCAATGCCATTGCTTTTTGGATAATCATCCATTCCGGCCGGCTTATCTATCAAGAATTACCCGGAAAACGGGTCAGTTATTACGCCCTGGTATTGCTTCTCCTGTGTGGGTTTAATGGTATTGTGCTGACCGGAGATCTGTTCAATTTGTATGTATTTCTGGAAATTGCTTCCCTTGCCGGTTATGGGTTAATTGCGGTAGGTGAACGGGGGGCACCGGTAGCCGCGTTTCGCTATTTGATTATGGGAACGATTGCGGCCTCATTCTATCTGCTGGGGCTCGGTTATCTTTACTTGGTAACCGGAACTCTGAACATGGCCGATATGAGTCATATTGTGCCGGCATTGTTTGGCGAACCACCGGTGGTTACCGCAATTTCTTTGATGACGGTTGGAATTGGCATTAAAATGGCCCTATTCCCCCTGCATGGATGGCTCCCCGACGCCTATACCCTGGCACCCTCCACCTCTTCTGCTCTGATTGCTCCCACCGGCACCAAAGTTGGGGCTTATGTGATTATTCGAATCTTGTTTTTCATTTTTGGTCTGGAATATGTCTCAAATATATTACCAGTTACTTTACTCATTGGATGGTTGGCGGCCATTGCTATTATTTATGGTTCGATAATGGCCATGGCTCAGAATGAAGTAAAACGCATGCTGGCTTACAGCAGTTTGGCGCAGATCGGATATATTGGACTGGGTATCGGTTTAGCCAATCCCCTGGGTCTGGTAGGTGCACTTCTGCATATTTTAAATCATGCTTTTATGAAGGGGGCCTTATTCCTGGTTGCGGCGAATTTACGCAGCCAGCTGGGTCACAGCGATATCAACCGTATGGATGAATCCTGTCGGATGAGGGTGCCGTGGACCATGGCTGCTTTCACGGTCGCGGCTCTTTCCATGATTGGTATCCCTCCCACCGCCGGATTTTTCAGTAAGTGGTACCTGGCCCGGGCGGCTATCGAAAATGCCAACTGGCTTTTTCTGGTAGTTATCCTCATCAGCAGTCTGTTGAATGCGGTGTATTTTTTTCGGATACTGGAAAAAGTTTACCTTAAGCCTTTATCCGGTCAGACGATAGATACGGGAATTGCAGGGGCAAAAAATATGAATCCGGCTTCCCGAACCAGCGAGGTGACTATAACCATGCTGATTCCCACCCTGGTGCTCTCTTTTTCGCTCCTGCTGCTGGGTTTATTCAATGCGGTAATTGTAAAGGAAGTGATTCAAATAATTATCCCAATCGGAATGTGATGAGATTTTAATGAACACACTGGATGTTTATAATTCCTGGGTTCCTTTGTACGCGGTATTGGTCTCTCTGGCGGCGGTACCGTTGATTTTATGGAGCTCCCGTTCTCCGAATCTGCGGGAATTCTGGACCATCGTGGCCAGCCTGATCAAGTTCGGATTGGTGTTATCTCTGTTGCCCGGTGTCCTGGTCCACCGCGTCGCCGAAACTAATCTCCTGGAGATCTCCCCCGGTATTCACCTGGCGCTTCGTGCAGACCCCTTTGGGGTCTTTTTTGCACTGGTTGCCTCCGGGTTATGGATATTTACCTCATTTTATTCCATTGGCTACGTGCGGGGTCTGGACGAGCATAAACAAACCCGCTACTTCGCCAGTTTTGCGGTTTGTCTTTCTGCCACCATGGGTATCGCCTTCGCGGCCAATCTACTGACCTTCATTCTATTTTACGAAATTTTGACCATTGCCACGTACCCATTAGTAATACATAAGGAGACTCCTGTAGCGGTAAGTGCCGGCCGTAAGTATCTGGTGTACACGCTCACCGCCGGGCTTTTTCTCATCGCCGCAGCGGCCTGGACTTACCAATGGACCGGCAATCTGGATTTTCATGCCGGTGGAATGTTCAGCGCCCTGGATATGTCCCCGACTCAAATAACCGCACTTTTTTTACTATTTCTGGGAGGAGTCGGTGTTAAGGCAGCTATAATGCCCATGCACAGTTGGCTTCCCACTGCCATGGCGGCGCCCACGCCGGTAAGTGCATTGTTGCATGCCGTGGCCGTGGTCAAATCGGGTGTTTTTGGAGTGGTCCGAGTGGTGGGATTTGTTTTTGGCCCGGCCTTACTGCAGGCCTATGGTCTCAACCTCCTGTTAGCAGTTATGGCCGGAATCACCATCCTGCTTGCCTCTCTCATGGCGTTGCGCCAGGATAACCTGAAGCGACGATTAGCTTATTCCACCATTGGGCATCTTTCTTATATCGTATTGGGCGCCGCTCTGCTGAGCCCGGCCGCCTTTACCGGAAGCATCTTGCATATTGCCAACCATGCTACCATGAAAATCACCCTGTTCTTTTGTGCAGGGGCCATCTATGTAAACCTGCATAAAGAGAATGTTAGCGAGTTGGATGGTATCGGGAAAGCCATGCCCTGGACGATGGCGGCCTTTACGATAGGGGCGATTGGTTTAGCGGGCCTGCCGCCGGTAAATGGATTCATAAGCAAGTGGTACCTGGGTCTTGGTTCCTTGCAGGCCGGTGAACTGATTCCGCTATTGGTTTTGGTAATCAGCGGGTTATTGAATGCCGGCTACTTTTTCCCGATTGTTTACCGGGCATTTTTTAAAAAGGGCGAAAATCTGCATCACCGGGGAGAGGCATCCCCTTTCATGGTGGTGCCTATCGTTATTACTGCCCTGCTTTCCATCTTATTTGGATTGAATCAGAACTTGTTTTTCCATTTCTCCCAACTGGCGGTTTCCATCAGCAATAGTGTAATAGGGGGATTGGGGTTATGAAAAGTTGGCATTGGTTGGCATTGGCCGTTTTGACCCTACTCTCGGTGTTAGGGGAGTTTACCATGTCCCATGATCCCGCCCACGATTACTGGTGGACCCATATTCCGCTTTTCTTTATTCTATATGGTTTTTTAGGTTGTGTGTTGATTATCGTTGCTTCCAAGGCGCTGGGAAAGCTGTTCCTGCAAAAGAAAGAGGACTATTACGATGCCGATTGAACTGTTCATGCTACCGGCTTTTATTCTGGTGGCGGGTGCCATTCTGCTTCCTCTGTTACCGCGTATCCTGCGTTCTTTCTTCTTTTTGCTTTTTCCGCTAATCGCCCTCTATTCCATCTGGGCCCTGCCTGCAGAAACGGTCTTGTCTCTGCAAATCATGGACTACCAGTTGACTCTTTTCCAGGCAGATCGCTTGAGTCGGTTATTCGGCACCATTTTTTCGCTAATTAGTTTTATCGGAGGCATATATGCCTTTCATGTTCGCGAAACCGGCCAGCAAAGCGCGGCACTGTTATACGCCGCCGGTGCGGCCGGAGTCACTTTTGCCGGCGATTATTTTACCTTGTTTATTTTTTGGGAAATCATGGCGGTTGCCTCTAACTATCTGGTCTGGGCCCGCCGGACCGGTGAATCCGGGAAGGCCGGAATGCGCTATCTTCTGGTGCATATCTTTGGCGGGAGCTTGCTGTTTTCGGGTATTCTTTTACACCTTTCCAGCCATGGAACACTTTTGTTGCAACCGTTCCAACAAGGTGGAAATGCCGCTGCCTGGTTGATTCTGCTGGGTGTCAGTTTAAACGCGGCCATACCTCCCCTGCACGCCTGGCTGGCAGATGCATATCCCAAAGCAACCGTTACCGGAGCAGTGTTTATGAGTGCACTTACCACCAAGACGGCAGTCTATGTCTTGCTCCGTCTGTTTCCGGGGTGGGAGGTTCTGCTCTATTTCGGGGTAATGATGGCTCTTTACGGCGTGGTGTTTGCCGTGCTGGCCAACGATATTCGAGAAATCCTGGCTTACCATATTATCAGCCAGGTGGGCTATATGGTAGCGGGAGTGGGGATTGGTACGGAAATGTCCCTGAATGGTACCGCGGCGCATGCCTTCAGTCATATTCTATACAAAGCCTTGTTGTTTATGGGAGCCGGTGCGGTTTTGCATTCCACCGGCCGTAGCAAGCTTACCGAATTAGGGGGATTTGCCCACCGCCAACCGGCCGTTCTGTGGCTTTATATGATTGGTGCTTTTTCCATTTCCGGATTTCCCCTTTTCAACGGATTTATTAGCAAATCCATGGTGGTGGCAGCGGCGGGAGAAGCACATTATGAATGGGGAATGCTGTTGCTGTTACTCGCCTCCATCGGAACATTTCTGCATACCGGCTTAAAACTCCCCTATTTTACCTGGTTCGGAGAAGACCGGCACATTGTTCCCGATAAAGTCCCCGGTAACATGCTGTTGGGAATGGGCCTGGCGGCCAGCTTATGTACATTGTATGGTGTTCTGCCTTCGCTACTGTATGATATGCTTCCCTTTCCGGTGCATTATGAACCCTATACGTTAGCTCATTTGGTGGAAACTACCCAGTTGCTTATTTTCACTTTTGTAGGCTTTTGGGTTTTACGTGCCAAATTGGCCGGTCAACCGACTATCACTTTGGATACCGACTGGTTTTACCGCCGGCCCGCCAGGAGGTGCTACCAAATCTTTGTGGAATCTCCGGGAAGATTTTTCGATATTACCGAGACCCTAGCCTACCGCTTAACCGCCGCTTTGGCGCAGTTTCGCCGGAATCCGCTTCAAATCATTCATAATTCACAGGCCAGGCATAATTTTAATCCCGACCATTATCGACCGGCTCTGAATCTATTGATTTCCCTGGTGCTGCTGATCTTCTCGGTACTGGCGTTTTTGGGGTTTCTGCTGGTTCGATAATTTTTACCCGCTCCTCCGTCAATGTCGGTTGGATAATTACTTTCCTGCCTGTTTTGCTCCTGGTGTTCTGCTTATATTATTAACTGAAAAAATGACCGGAGCATTATGCTGACCGATACCCATACCCACTTGCACTTTGACCACTATTCCGCCGATATCGAAGAGGTGGTGCACCGGGCCCAACAGGCCGAAGTGGAAAGAATTTTGACGTTAGGAACCGATGGGGAATCCAGTCTCACGTCGGCAAAGCTCTCTCTCCGGTTCCCTTCCGTGTTTGCGGCCGTAGGCATTCATCCCACCGATGTTCACCCATCCAAACCGGAAGATTTCCGGGAAATTAAAGAACTTGCTCAAAGCAATCCCAAAGTAGTCGCAATTGGCGAAATCGGATTGGATTTATATTGGAAGGATGTTCCTCTAAAAGAACAACTCCCGGTCCTTGAAAAAATGCTAAAAATTGCTGATGAACTGAATTTACCGGTGGTTATCCACAACCGGGATGCGCAAAAAGAGATGCAGGAATTTTTTCTGAGCCACGGCATCAAAAATCTGCACGGCGTGATGCATTCATTTTCCGGAACGGCTGATGATACCCAATTTTATTTGGAAAGAGGCATGCACGTATCATTCACCGGTGTCATTACATTTAAAAATTTTAAACAAATGGATACGGTCAAAAGCGTGCCGATGGAACGGCTCTTGCTGGAGACCGATTCACCATTTTTGGCACCGGTTCCCAAACGCGGCAAGCGCAACGAACCTGCCTTCGTCAAACACACTGCCCAAAAATTGGCGGATGTTCATTCTACATCGCTGGAGGATATTTGTAATGTTACGGCTCAAAATGCACAGAACTTGTTTGGTTGGTAATTAGCACCAAGATAAAGTGGACGGCAACCTCAGATTTTCAACTTGTGCCTTTCATCTTCTCTAAAAATAAATGTAAATAATGATTGTATCCTTTGCTCCGCAGAGTGTAATAATAAAAAATAAAAAGTATAAA
>CAZVKP010000084.1:0-10079 GCA_964627635.1 uncultured Calditrichaceae bacterium
GAAGCTCTGTAATGCATATCCAAGGGAGTCCACGGTGGTGGCTTTTGAATCATTAACAAAGGTTGCCCCATTTAATTGACCTACCATTTCGAGCCGATGAGTAATTCCTTTAAACTCTTTTATTACACTTTTTATAAAATTTTCCGGTATGTTCGATAAAATCGCTAATAACGCAGCAACCATTATATTATATCGATTATGCGGCCCTTTTAATTTATAATCGGAAAGTTGAATCTCTTGTCTTTGTCCATCCAGTAGAATGACTATTGAATTTTCCTTCCAATATGCACCCTCCTGCTGGTGGGGCATCAAACTAAATACCATTTTACGAGGTTTTATCCCAGATAGTGACTTTTTTAAATACGAATCATCGGCATTAAAAATAACCATATCCGTTTCAGTCATGTTTTTTAATACGTTCAGTTTAGTGTTAGCGTATTCGTCAAAATCCGCATAACGATCTAAATGATTTGCCGTCAGGTTCATGAACACCGCCATTTTTGGATGAAAACTGTGTATGGTTTCCAACTGAAAACTGCTGATTTCCAATAAAGCGTATGCATCCGGTACTGAATCTTCAACGAACCGCGCAAAAGGTTCTCCTATATTTCCAGCTACAATCGTCCTGGGAAACTGTCGCTTAAAAATTTCTCCCGCCAATGTCGTGGTAGTGGTTTTCCCATTCGATCCCGTAATTGCAATAATGGGGGATTCACAAAACCAGGATGCGATCTCAATCTCTCCCACAATGGGAATACCCTTACTCCTTGCTTTCCGCAATATTGGTATCGACAGCGGTAAACCCGGACTAATACAGATCAGGTCTGCTTCCAATACCAATTCGGTGTGGCCCCCGGTTTCTATCCGAATATTTAGTTTTTTTAATTTTTCCACATCAATAATGATGTCCTTCAAGTTTTTATTCTCGCTGAGTAATACATTGGCTCCCGCATTTGCTAAAAGAGTTGATATCGCGATTCCACTTCGGGCAGCACCCAGTACGGCGACTTTGGATTTTCGTAATTGTTCCTTATTTTCTTTTTGACTATGACTAACAATAAACATTTGAATAAGCCCTTAGCGTACTTTAAAGGTCGTGAGTGATAAAAGTGCCAGCAATATCCCGATAATCCACAAGCGGGTTACCACCTTCGATTCGTGCCATCCTAATAATTCAAAATGATGGTGTATTGGCGCCATTTTAAATACACGCAGACCGCTCCCCTGCTTCTTTTTGGTGTATTTAAAATAGCTTGTTTGAATTATTACCGATAACGCCTCCGCAACAAAAACACCACCAATCAATATTAGTAAAATTTCTTTTTTAATCAACACTGCAGAGGTGCCTAATGTGCTTCCCAAAGCCAGTGCTCCCGTATCTCCCATAAACACTTCTGCCGGATAGGAATTGTACCATAAAAATCCAATGGCTGCTCCAACAATTGCCATACAATAAACTGTCAACTCTCCGGAACCCGGCAAGTAAATAATGTTCAGATAGTCGCTAAAATTAACATTGCCGGTAACGTAGCTCATTCCTGCAAATGCCATCAACGCAATGGCAACCAAACCGGTAGCCAAACCATCCAAACCATCCGTCAAATTCACCGCATTGGAAGTACCGGTGATGACAAAAATGACAATGGGTATGTACAGAATGCCAAAATCAATTTCCAGATTTTTAAAAAATGGCACGCTGGTATTGGAATTAATTCCCTGCAGTATATATTCTTGGTTAAAATAAAGCATGCTTCCTATAAATACACCGAGCAAAATTTGTCCGACCAATTTGTAGCGACCGACCAATCCTTTTTTTATTTTCTTTACTGTTTTCAAATAATCATCAAAAAATCCCACCAGTCCCATCCACAAGGTGGAAATAAAAATAAGCTGAATATAAAAATTTGTCATTTTTGCCCACAGTAACACGCCAATTACGATTCCAGCCAGAATAATGATTCCTCCCATGGTCGGGGTTCCAGCCTTCTTGAGATGATTTTCAGGACCATCATGACGAATTTCTTCTCCTATTTGATGCTTAAGCAAAAGACGAATAATTTTAGGTCCGATAATCCAGCTAAAAAGCAATGCGGTAATGGCTGCCAATGCTGCCCGAACAGTGATATAACGGAATAAATTGAATCCGAAATAAAAATCTTTTAAGTCATAAAGGAAATCTCCTAACATCATTCCCCCTGTATATCTAAATATTTCAGCACATTTTCCATTGCCATCCCTCTGGATCCTTTAATCAAAACTATATCCCCTGCCTGCAAATTTTTCAACAACAATTTGGCTATGTCTTCATGCCGCCCGAACCATTTTGCTTCACCGTTAAATAACCTACTCTCGGCAAGAACTTCTGTAATTATCCTGCTTTCTTCGCCAAAACAATAAACATAATTAATTTTTTTTGATTCTAAATACTCACCGATTCTTTGATGCTCTTGTTCGCTATGCTCCCCTAATTCCAGCATATCTCCCAATATTAAAAATATTTGTTTCTCAGCATTTGCAGGTAAGTCACATACATAATCGATAGCGGCTTTTAGTGATTCGGGATTGGCATTATAGGCATCGTTAATAAAGAGAACTTTATTATGATAAAACCACTCCATTCGTTGATTGGTAGATCTAAAGTTCTCTAAACCTTTTTTTACATTTTCAGGTGAAATCCCCAAATCCAAACCAATAGTCGCTGCAAGTGCTGCATTGAGTACCTGATGAGTTCCGGGAATGTTTAATTGAATAGCGGGTCCATCATTTATCTGAATCTCAACCCGACCCAATTGATCTTTTCCCAAAATTTTCACCTGATACTCTACATTTTCACTAAAACCGAACCGCTTTATTTTCAGAGAATTGCGGGAATATTTTCTTAAATAGATATCTTCACTATTGAGATATATGGTTGCACCGCTGTTGAGTCCCTCAAAAATTTTAATTTTTTCCTGAAAGATTGCTTCTTTTGAACCAAAATAACCAATATGGCCGCTACCGATATTTGTAATTGCAGCATGAGTGGGCTTTACAACTTCAGTTAATTTTGCGATCTCGCCGGGGTGGTTGGTACCCAACTCAACGAGGGACACTTCGGTGTCAGCATCAAGTTTGAATAAAGTGAGTGGCACTCCGATGAAGTTATTTTGATTCTTCTCGGTTTTCACTATTTTCATGGTGGTATTAAGCACTTCTGCCAGCATCTCCTTGGTGGTTGTCTTTCCGGTTGAACCCGTCAATCCGATAACCGGAACATTAAACAGCGAGCGATATTGTCTCCCGAACTCCATTAAAAATTGCAGAGTATCATCCACCAGAATTATATTATCTGTCACATTTTGCAGTGTATCTTTCCCTTTTTCATCGCATACCACTGCTTTTGCACCGCCATTTATTGCAGACTCGATAAACTGATGTCCATCAAAATGGTCACCCCTAATGGCAATAAAAAGATCTCCCGGTTTTATGGTACGCGAATCAATTGATACACCCGTCACTTTAATGGCGTCATCCTCCATACCGATTCTGCGCACCGATTGAAAATCTGATAAAAATGGTTTAAGTAATAAATTTTTCATTTATAACAACGGATTATTCAAAAAGTTAATTTTCTAAAAACCATCCGTGTTCTTTAAAGAAATCCTGAACGATTTCACGATCATCAAAATGCAATTTTTGTCCAGCAATTTCCTGATATTTTTCATGTCCTTTACCAGCAATCACCACAGCGTCTCGCCGTTTGGCTTTCGCCAATGCTGCAATAATCGCTTCTTTTCGATCGGGAATCACCGTTACTTTTGTATCTTCAAAAATACCTTTCCGGATTTCAGCAAGGATTTGTTGGGGTTCCTCGGAGCGGGGATTATCATTGGTCAGAATGATTCTATCCGAAAAATCCTCTGCTGCTTTCCCCATTTCAGGTCGTTTACCTTTGTCACGGTCTCCACCGGCACCGAATACCACTATCAAATTATTGGGACGGGTTTCCCAAACCGCCCGCAATATATTTCTCAATGCCTCCGGTGTATGGGCATAATCTATATAAACAGAGATACCGGCAGAAGTTGAATAAAGCTCGCAGCGACCGGGGATCCGATTCACATGGCGTATCCCTTCAATAATAAAATTATCCTGCAACCCTAAACTAATGGCAGTGGTTACTGCTGCCATTATATTGTAGATATTAAAATCACCCAGTAAAATCGTTTCAATCTGGATATTACCGGAAGGTACCCTGAGATTAATCTGCATCCCATCCCGCTTAACTTGATGATCCAAATAGCTAACGGTCGCTTTTGAGTCGGTCATGGAATAAGTAAAAATTTCTCCCTGTGTGGTATTTCTTATTTTATCGGTATAAGTGTCATCGGCATTCAAAACTGCTTTTTGATTTTCACTGAAATTCAAAAATAGTTTTTGTTTCGCTGCAAAATATTCATTTTCCGAACCATGAAAATCCAAATGATCTCTGCTTAAGTTTGTAAAAACGCCAGCCACAAAGGGAATTTCATCCACCCGGTGCAAGCTTAATGCATGGGAAGAGACTTCCATTACCGCACTCTTAAGTTTATTTTTGTTCATTTGGGCAAATAAATTAAAAATATCCAGCGCTTCCGGGGTGGTGCGGACCGCTTCTTGCCAACTATTCCCGTTGAAATATTCCACTGTGGAAATCAAACCAGGTCTCCAATGTGCTGCTTTCAAAATGGACTGGAGAAGGTACGCCACGGTTGTTTTTCCGTTGGTACCGGTAATTCCCACAATTTTTAATTTTTGTTCGGGATATTGAAAAAATATGCGGGATATTTGCGGCAGAATTTTTCGAGTATCTTCAACTTGAATAACAGTCGCATCAGGAAGCTCGCGATCATTTTCCACAAAAAAAACACGAGCCCCCCTCTCAAACGCATTGTCTATAAATTCATGCCCATCCGTATGGAATCCTTTTATCGCAATAAACGCATTTTCTGGTTCAACGCGTCTGGAATCATACTGAATATTACGAATAAAGCGGCTCGTTAAACCGCTTACCCTCTTGACCTCAATATTCTCTAAAATTTCTTTCAATGCAATCATGAAGCTTGACATATTATTTTAACAGCCTTATGAAAATTTATTTTAGACCCGGGTTTAGGAAATTGTTTAACCACAATCCCGTGCCCTTTAATAGTAGGCACTACATTATAATTTGACAATACGCTTACTGCCTCTTTTAAAGAAAGTCCTTGCAGAGACGGCATTCTATATTGGTTTTGAAATACCGAATCTTCTAGAACCAATTGTACTCCCTTTAATATGCCATCCTTACGGAAAGCTTTCTGTTTTTTAACCACGTTCCCACTATCAATAACTTGCACATTTATTCCCCGAGCCTCCAGAATTTCTCGGGCAAGTTCGATCCTCATATTTTCAACGCGCGGAATATAGGGAATGTCCGCGGTATGGTCCACCGTTTTTATCCGGGGGGCAAACGGCTTCTTTACCGAAGCAAGACTCATGATGCGCTGTGCCATATTTCGAAATGCGGGTGCGGCAACCACGCCGCCATAATAAACACCCTGTGGTTGCCTCACCATCACCAACAAAGCAAACTCCGGGTCTTTTGCCGGAAAATATCCCACAAATGAAGCTAAATGTTTGGAACGATCATATTGTCCGGTTTTGGTATTATAAAGCTGTGCTGTCCCGGTCTTCCCAGCAACATTCAATCCCTCCAAATTTGCCTGTTTTCCTGTTCCCTCCTCAACGACATCCACCAGACAACTTTTTAACAAATCGGCAGTCTCCGGAGAAATTACCTGCCGAACCGTTTCCCGGCTATTTTGGGCATAAACTCTTTGATTTTGTCCTACAACTTTTTTCATCACATGGGGGGATAGCAACTTTCCGCCGTTGGCGATGGCGGCATAAGCATTAACCAATTGCAGGGGCGTGACCCCTATCCCATAGCCTATACTCATGTAATAATGGGTGGTTTTGCTAAATTTATTGAGCGGATGGGAAATGCCGGCACTCTCGCCTGGCAAATCAACTCCCGAAATCGTCCCGAAACCAAAATTGCGTACATACCGATATAGAACTGCCGGATCCAATTGCTCCGCAACTTTCATTGTCCCGATGTTACTGGAATTAATGAATACTTTGCGAAGCGTTAACCAGCCATACTCTTTATGATCCAATACAGTTTCACTGTGCAGGTTAAACCGCCCATTTTCGCAGAAAAAGATATCTTCATCTAAATTTAAATGAAGGTTCTCCAATGCAGCAGTAAGTGCTACTATTTTAAAAGTGGAACCCGGTTCAACAACATCGTTAACAGCGCGGTTTTTTCTGGTAAATGAAGTAAAATGGTTCGGGAAATTCGGATCAAATTGCGGGTAATTCGCAATTCCAAATATTGCACCTGTTTGGGGATCCATAAGGATGGCAACGCCTTCTACTGCCTTATTAGATTCCACAGTTTTCTTCAGTTCATCTTCCAATATAATCTGATAATCCATATCTAATGTTAAAACCACATCAAATCCGTTGATGGGTTCTTCCCCTGCAAAATTTAGATTCGGTAATTGTTTTCCATAGGCATCTTTTTGATAAATCTTCCAACCCTCTTTTCCCTGCAAATATTGATCATACTGATATTCGATTCCACCCAAGGGTTGATTATCCACATCACAAAAGCCAACCAAGTGAGCTCCGGCTTGCTTAAACGGATAGGAACGTAAAAATCGTTTCTCCAGAATAAGACCGGGGTCTTTAATTGATTTCAAATTTTTCACCCGGTCAGCCGGTACACGCTTAGCAATGTAGCTGAATTGCGGATTTTTCTGTATTTTCCGTTGAATGATATTCGGAGATATTCCAAGGGTACCGGCAATTTTTTTAACCAATCCATTTCTGTTTATTGACCTGTTACCACTAATTGCCACCGAATATCGAATAATATCTTTTGCAATTGCGCGATGTTTTCTATCATAAATTGTGCCTCGTTTGGCAGGCACTTCTACCCTGTTTTCAATATTAGCACGCGCTTTTCTCTGGTAATGGGGATGATCAATAACTTGTAGAATAACCAGCTTTGCAGAAATCGCCAGAAAACATAACACACCCACAAAGGTAAGAAATATTAAACGAAAATTTACCTTGCTCTTCGCTGGCTTCTTTTCGGATTTAATTGCTCTGTATTTTGCGGTCTTTTTTTTCATAATAATTTAATTTTTTTTTCTCTATTTGCAATTTTGGCTGAGACTTTACCGGCGTAACCATATCCAGCCTATTCTTAGAAATCTCAGGGATTTGCATCAGAAGTTCATTTCTTTTCGTCTCCAACTGATTATTTTCGGAATTTAAAGATAAAATTTCTGCTTCCAGTGTGGCGATTTGGTCCAAATGAGTTCGGATTGCCACATTTTTCCATTGGTATAAAATAAAAAACAGCGTTATCAGCAAAACGGTCATAAAAATAGCAAATGCGGTTAAAAAATGTGTTGCAGCTCCTTGAGCTCCTTTTTTTACCCGGTATACGGTATTTCTTTTTTTTCGTGATTTACGATTTACGGGCATCAGACAAAACTCCGAAAGGGTATTATCTTAGTTGCAGCACGTAATTTAGCGCTTCTGGCTCTCGGATTTTTTTCAATTTCATTTGCATCCGGTGTCACGGCTTTCCGGGTGATTATGTGCATTTCTTGTGTTTCATCACAAGTGCATTGAGGAAAGTCCGGCGGACAAACACAATCTAATTCCTTTTCTTTAAAAAAATTCTTTACGACTTTGTCCTCCAAAGAATGATATGCAATGGTTATTATTCTGCCATTTTTTTCCAAACACTGAAAAGCTTTCTCCAAAGCCCGCTTCAAGCGATTTAATTCATCGTTTACTTCGATACGAATGGACTGAAATATCCGGGATAAAGATTTATTTTGAAATTTTGGATAAATCACACTTTTGACGATGTCAGCCAATTGACTTGTTGTCTCAATTGGCGAAATTTCTCGATTCCGGACAATTTCACGTGCAATTTTTTTTGAGTACTTTTCTTCTCCATAAACACGAAAAATGTTTGTGAGCTTCTCCACCGGATAGTCATTCACTACCTGCTTTCCTGATAGCCGCTGACGATGGTCGAAACGCATATCCAATGGTCCTTCCATTTGATAAGAAAATCCTTTTTCTCCCTGGTTCACCTGGAATGAAGAGATCCCCAAATCAAAGAGAACTCCTTGAACCGGTAATGAATCTTCTTCTACCAAAACCACATCCAATTGATCATAGAATACCTGTTTCAAAATTTTATTAGGATATTTTGACAACCGTTGCTCTGCATAGCGTATTGCATCCGGATCCGCATCCAAACATATCAATTTTCCTTTTTCTACTATACGCTCCAAAATACTTTCCGCATGTCCACCCCCGCCCAAGGTGCAATCCAGATATATTCCATCTTCAATTGTCACCAAATAGTTTATTGCAACATCCCGAAGTACCGCCTCGTGATAAAACTGACTTACACTGTTCTTCAAATTTTCCCCGCTAAAAGTCAAGCACGTTTGCATATTGTTGATAATCAGATTCAGCGTTTTTCAAGTATTCTTCCAAATAATCAGGATTCCATATTTCGATCATCTTTCCGGTTCCCAGTACTACTACTTCTTTATCCAAGTCTGCGTACTCAATGAGATCGGTTGGTATATTAATTCTTCCCTGTTTATCCACTTTTTGATGAGAAGCTGTATAATTAATTCGGCGTTTAAAGATGCGTCTTTGTTCCCCATCCGGCACCTTTGTTTCCATACCTTCAAGTTTTTTGCGCCACTCCGCAAGTGGAAACATAGCGATGTAATTTTCAGTTCCCCTGGTTAATATAAAGGTCTGTTCTCCATTTTTAAGTTTGTCGGTCGCAGCCCGAAACCTGGCGGGTAGATTGATCCGACCTTTCGAATCCAGGATATTGGTAAAACGACCAAAATATTCTTCCATAGGGAGCTCTATTGACTTTGGTGAATTTTAATGGAATTTCCACCATTTTAAACCACACCTATATTTTAAAAAATTTTAAAGCAAAATCAAGCAATATCTTTAATAATTTTATTTTTATTGAAAATCTTTCTGATCAGCAGTTTATAATATAATTGCAATAATATCAATTGTTTATAGCTCGATTTAAACCAGTTGTAATAAATTAAACTTCTATTCGGCAAGATTCTCAGTTCGAGGTAAAGCTTTGATTTGAAACTAATGGGCTGTTAAATGTGAATCCATGATGATGGAAGTTACATTGAAATTTCTGTTGATAGGCCTTAAACAAGCACTCCATTGCTGGTAGAAAATGAGACAGGAGAATTAAAAATTGGATTCAAAACAAATATTGATTTTTTAGATGATGTACATTGCATCACCATAACTAAAAAAACGATACTTTTTATTAATGGCTTCCTGGTAAGCTTCAAAAATTAAATCCCGACTACCAAAGGCAGACACAAGCATTAGCAGAGTAGACTGTGGCAGGTGGAAATTGGTGAGTAAATGATCCACAATTCTAAAATCATAGGGAGGATGGATAAATTTATCTGTCCATCCACGGGCAGGACGAATAATACCATGATGATCTGCTACTGTTTCTAAAACCCGGACACTAGTGGTACCAACCGCAATGACTGAGCCATTTCTTTCGTGCGTTTTATTAATTACGTGGGCGGTTTTAGAATCAATCTCATAATACTCGGAATCCATTTTATGGCGACTCACATCTTCAACTTGAACCGGTCTGAAAGTGCCCAATCCGACATGCAGGGTAACATAAGCAATATTAATACCACTTAAGGATATTTTTTTTAATAGCGTGTCCGTAAAATGCAGTCCCGCTGTTGGTGCCGCAACCGCACCGGGTTTTTCTGCATATACAGTTTGATAATATTTCTTATCGATTGCTTCGGGATGGCGTTTAATGTAAGGCGGCAAAGGAGTTTTGCCATGTTTATCCAATACTTGAAAAAAATCATGGTGGTTACAAAAAAATTCGACGATTCTCCCCCCCGATAATGTGTTGTCGATGATATCACAAGACAATTCATCTCCAAAAA
>CAZVKP010000085.1:0-9954 GCA_964627635.1 uncultured Calditrichaceae bacterium
TTGAAGCGATGTAAGAATTTCTCTGAACTTCCGGCTAATGGTTTATCTAAAATCAAAATATAAATTTCGGGAAAGCTGCATGGTGATGGTACTAAACCCTTGACGAAAACTCATGGAAAATAAATTGACCAAAACAACTTTGGGAATGCGACGAATGTCAATTCCCCAATGATCATAAAATTTACGGTCTTCCGTTGCAATTAAAGCCTGTATGGTATGATCCGGAATTCGTTCATAAGGCACATAAACTCTATTTGCCCGAAATAATTCGTGGACGAGCTTACCGTCTTCAGAATATATTCGGGTTACCAGAGGCGGATCGATATTTTCCAATTGTTTTAATGAGGGGAGCCCACTAATTAAATAAATGAAATAAGTTATGAGTAAAACTGCTAATACACTTAGCGAAACCAGTTTTGGATGAGCTTTAACTATTGTCCACCAATTTTTTCGCTCTGGGAATAGGTTTTCGTTATTTTCTTGCTGCGGATACTGCTCTTGCTCAGTCATGCTAGATTCTTTTTAAATAATGGAACTTGTTTAACTTAACAACAATTTAAATATGGCAATTAAATTAGAGAGATTGCCATTTTAAAGCAAGGATTTTGTCCCGTAATTTATCTGAAATATAATCAAAATTACTGATTTAAATTTAAAAGATTATTATTTTTTATCATTCGCATTAGTTAACCGGATATTAAAAGATAGAAAGTCATAAAAGTTTCCGGGTATTCTAAATTGTTCCAATGGCTAAGGAGTAAGAATAAATTTCATTTGGGAAAGTGTGATCAATTCAAGTATATTTGAGTTTGTTAAATTTTAAAAGTTAGAAAACTATGAAAATTCTTAAGATTATATTAGTTCTCTTTTTACCGCTATATTTAACTCATTGTGCGTCAACTTCTAAAACCACACAATCCCGCCAAATTTCATCAAATCAAACAAGTAAAGTTGAAACTGATGGTAAAGCATACAGCCATTATCTGGAAGGTGCATTATATGACTTTCAGAATCAATATGAGAAAGCGTTAATTGAGTATTATCAGGCGCTGCTTTATGATTCCACTTCTGCCCAAATATTAAAGGCAATTGCACGAGATTTGATGCGATTACAACGATATGACAGCGCAGTAGAATATCTGAAAAAATCGTATAAGCTAAATCCTGAAGATCCCGAAACCCTTAATTTCCTGGGAGAAGCTTACTACAATGATAAAAAATATAAAAAATCTTTACATTATTATAAGCAACTTTTCAAACTCGATCCTTATAATCAGAGCGTGCAAAACAACCTGGTTTTTTTATATTCCAACCTGAAAATGGACAATCAGCTTTTAAATTTCTATAAGAAACTAACAACTCTCTATCCCGGCAGTTCCAAACATACTATTCAATATGCCATGGCTTTGTTGAAGCGGAAAAAGGTGGATAAGGCACAAAACCTATTAGAACAGGTAGTTAAGGCAGAGACAACACCATCTCAAAATATGGAAGAGACAAATGATGTGGATTTAACAAAGGAAGAATTGAGGAATTTTTCTAATTTAAATATTTTATATGTATTGGGAACACTCCACGAAACCAAAAAAGATACGGCAAAGGCAATAGATATTTACAAATTGATTTTAGATGAAAATCCTCAATTTGAAGACGCATTAACTCGCTTATTTCGCATCTACCGCTCACGCGGAAATTGGGATGCGATCGGGAACATTTACCAACCCATTATCTCACAGGACACTTCCAATTCAAGGGCACGTCTTATTTTATCAGAAGCCTATTTTTATCAGGAAAAAATGGATAGTGCAAGAATGGTATTAGAACCGGTAATGGAAGATAATAAGTTTCGCACTTCTGCGCTGGAACTATTGGGAAGAATCGCATTCGAAGAGAATAGCCTGGATGAGGCAGAAAACTATTTTTCACTTTTAACTAATGAAAATCCAAAAAATAAGTTTAGCTGGATATTTTTAACTTTAATCAATAATCGGCAAAATCAGTATAATGAAAGCATCCATATCCTGGAAAACGCATTGGTGCATCATCAAAAAGATCCTGATTTATTAAGTTTGTACGGGTCCACTCTCAGCGAAATGGGAAAAGACAAAAAAGCGATTGAACCTCTGGAAAAAGCACATAAACTAAACCCGAAAGATGTAAATACTATTGCTTCTTTAGCTGCTGTATACGATAAACTAAAAATGTGGGAGAAATCAGATTCCCTTTACGAAAGCTATTTAGAAAAAGATTCTGATAATGCTCTTCTTCTAAATAATTACAGCTATTCTTTAACAGAGAGAGATGTGCAACTGGACAAAGCATTAAATATGGCTAAAAAAGCACTAAAGATTGATCCTAAAAATGGGGCGTATCTGGACACCATGGGTTGGATTTATTTTAAGCTTGGCAAATATGATAAAGCACGGCAGTACATCCAACAAGCCCTGGATTCAAGAGAAGAAAGTGCGGAAGTGATTGAACATATGGGGGATGTTTATTTTAAATTGAATCAACTTGATAAGGCTCGCCAATACTGGGAAAAAGCCCTGGAAAAAGATCCTGAAAATGGGGACATAAAACAAAAAATACAAAACTTATGAGAAATACCGCTGGTAGTATACTCTTTATCTTCACCTTACTTTATATTGGTTGTGCCCCTTCGTTGATGCAGAAAGCTGCAAAACTAAAATACCCTTCGCTCCCGAAATGGCCAACTGCATATCACCAAAATTTCCGGAAGATGCATCACTTGCAGAGTAAAGTGCGAATTACCGTGGAAAGCCCTGCAGTTGCCACAAACTTTACAGCAAGTTTTCTCTACGCAGCTCCGGATACTTTATTTCTTCAGGCCGAAGGTCCATTTGGAGTAGATGTGGGGAAAATTTTCATTGGAAAAAATCGATTTATTGTTTACAATCAATATGAAAATCAGTTCTTTTCCGGTTCTTTAGAGGAGGCATATTACAATACTTTTTTACAAACAAATTTCACTTTTAAGCAAATTCAAAATGCTGTTCTGGGATATGCACCCTTGCCAGACAATTTAAAATTAGTTGACCGACAACACGGGGTGTACGCAGCAATGGTAAACAACAAAAAATGGCGATTTGTTGTGAATCCGGCTACTGGTACATTGGAAAACTGGACTATTTATGAAAATAGTGACATTGTCTATAAACAAGAGTTTAAAAATTATGTGAATCTAGAGGGATTTGTGTTCCCTCGGTTTGTTCGAGTTTTATTACCAAAACGAACTGAAATGATTTCCATTCATCATAAAGATATTAAACTGAATGAAGATTTCGATTCCAAAATATATCATATTGAAGTTAGTCCGAAAGTTAACCAGTTGATAGCAGGTGGGTAATCTATGATCGACATTTCAATTGTTATTCCGGCTTTTAATGAGGAAAAATCACTTCCGGAATTACTACTCCAAATTGAGGAAATTATACTTCCGTTACATTTAATTTACGAAGTGGTGGTAATAGACGATGGAAGCACAGATGGCACACTTGACATGCTAAAATCATTAAAGGAACAATATAAACCTTTAAAGGTCATCAGCTTCCGTCGAAACTACGGTAAAAGCGCAGCGCTGTCCGAGGGTTTCAAAGTCGTTCAGGGAAAATATGTGATTACGATGGACGCAGACTTGCAAGACGATCCGCAGGAAATCCCCAAACTTATTTCCAAGCTGGAAGAAGGCTACGATTTGGTTTCCGGCTGGAAAAAGAAACGCCGGGATCCGTTGAGTAAAACCATTCCCTCGCGAATTTTCAACTATGTTACGTCAAGAATTTCAAGCATACGAATTCACGATTTCAATTGCGGACTAAAAGCGTACCGCAACGAAGTTGTAAAAGAAGTGCAAGTCTATGGCGAACTCCACAGATTTTTACCGGTTCTTGCGCATTGGAACGGTTACAGAGTGGGAGAGGAAATCGTAAAACATCATTCCCGAAAACATGGCAGAACAAAATTTGGCATAAACAGATTTTTCAACGGATTTTTCGACTTAATGACGGTCATCTTTATCACCCGTTTCAAAACATCTCCACTTCATATTTTTGGATTACTTGGATTACTATCGATGATTGTTGGGCTGGTTACGGAATTGTATCTCACTATTGGCTGGTTTCTGGGGCAGGATATCAGAAACCGACCCCTGTTTTTCTTTGGAATACTCACAATTATTGTTGGTGTACAGTTTATAGTATTCGGTTTATTAGGAGAAATGATTTCCGCGCACTTTGCAGAGCGTGTGGAATACAGTATCAAAGAAAAAATTGAATAATAGTCCGGCATCTCAAACCAATAAATTCTATTAATTTAATAAAAAAATTGCTTCAATGACCGAAAGCGCAAATAACTCCTTACTCATTAATAAATATAGTATTATTGTCCCTTCCTTCAACCGGGCAGAAGAAATTCAAGAATTACTGGAATCATTTACCGATCTTGAATTACCCCCAAAAGAGATTGAACTGCTGATTGCAGATGACGGCTCAACTGACGAAACCAGTGAAATTGTGAAAAGCTATCAAACCAAATTTTCTTTTACGCTCAAATTTCTTTATCAGCAAAATAAGGGACCGGGAGCTGCCCGAAACATGGGAATGGAAAATGCGACCGGAGATTTCTTCATTTTTATCGACAGCGATTGTACGGTTCATCCAAAGTGGTTAATTAATATTGACCGGGAATTGCACCGTAAAAATGCCGATGCTTTTGGGGGTCCGGATAGCTTCCGGGAAAATTTTCCCGTTCTGTTGAAGGCTATCAATTATTCGATGACCTCCTTTATTACCACCGGTGGATTAAGGGGCAGTAAGGGGAAAAAATTGGCAAAATTTTACCCGCGCAGTTTTAATATGGGACTTTCAAGAAATCTTTATGAACAGATTGGTGGTTTCGGCAAGCTACGTCATGGGCAGGATATAGAGTACAGCAATCGCATTATTAAAAGCGGTGCAAAAGTTGTTTTTATTGCGGATGCCACCGTTTACCACAAGCGCCGAACCAGTATCAGAAAATTTTTCCGTCAGGTGTTCAACTGGGGAGTGGCACGTATTAATCTATACAAATTGGATAAATCGATGCTGGAGCCATTGCATGGTGCGCCAGCATTTGCAACTTTACTGCTATTCATCATGGTCGTCCTCAGCCTAATATCGACACCGTTCTGGCTGTTAATCCGATGGCTTTTCCTAACAGGTCTCATCATTTTACTCCTCTCTGCGCTTCACGGTGCGATTCAATATAAAGAAGGACGTATGCTCTACCTGGTCCCCATTATTATGCCAATTCAAATCATTGGATACGGAACAGGTTTTATCACTGCATTTTTTTATCGAATTATTTTGAGCAAGGAAGAATTTGTGGGATTTAAACGACGGTACTACAAATAAACACTAATTACCAACTGACTTAAGAATGATTCTATTTAAGTTTAGTATTGTAGCACAATAAAAAATTAATCAAGTTATAAAATCTCATTCGCTTTTCTCAACTTCAGAGAGGTCAAACAATTTTGGAGATTTGTTGTGGAATAAATATTGTTTAATTCTATTTTTTGCTAACTGGATGTAATTTTCATCGATTTCATACCCAATATAGTGTCTATTAGTTTTAATTGCAGCGATCGCACTCTGTCCACTTCCAATAAATGGATCTAACACATTTTCACCTTCGTATGTATACAATTGAATCAGCCTATATGGTAATTCCACTGGAAATGGGGCAGGATGACCTATTTTCTTTGCTGACTCAGCCGGAAATGTCCAAACACTTTTTGTAAATTTCAGAAACTCTTCTTTACTAATGGTTCTTTTTCTATTATTAGGATTATTCCTTTTAAAACTTCCTTTAGAAAAAATAAGAATATATTCATGAATATCTCGTAATGTTGGATTTGTAGGTGAAAGCCAACTCCCCCATGCTGTTGAGGGACTAGCACTTGAAGCTTTATTCCAAATAATTTCACCCCTCATTAAAAACCCTATTTCCAACATATCCTCTATGACGAATGAATGTAAAGGTATATATGGTTTCCTTCCCAAATTAGCTAAATTTATACAGGCCCTTCCTCCTGGAACAAGTACCCGATACACTTCAGACCACACAGTTTTAAGAAAATCTAAATACTCTTGTAAACTATAATCTTGATCATATTCTTTACCAACATTATAAGGAGGCGATGTTACCATCAAATGAATACAATTATCTGGTAATTCATTCATATTTATTGACGATGCTAATAAAAGTTTATCTAAAAATTGAACTGAAATTGAATTTTCTACATAATCCATTTTCTCTTCAGTTGGTAAATCCCTATACAAATTGCTCGAATAGAATGAGGTTGAGTCGTGATTAATTCTACCAGGAGAACCATATGAACTAGTCTTAGTACCCTTTTTTGTATTTTTATTATTCATTTGATTTCCTTCCAATAGTCAACCCATCTTTTATAAGGTTCGTAATCAATTTTAGTCTTTATCCAATGAATATTAATTTTTTTGGTTAAACCATGCTCTGCTAAGTCTCTTAATGCTTTATCAGTTATTTCAACTCCACGTGGATTTGTTCCTTTTTTAGGTAATTTAATATAATTTTGTTTACCAATTTTATTAAAAATTTCTCTTTGCACCTCAATTGGAATATAGTAAAAACCACTTCGCTCGCCCCAATTAATTTTTACAAAAATCATATCGCATGTAGGATAATAATTTTTGAAAAATTCTCTGGCTTTAGTTGAGTCAACGGTCCAAATTAATTTAAAACCCCTAAAATATTTATTTGTTATAGTTTTAATTGAAATTGGATGTCCATATACACTTACATCAACCTCTGATTCCGTAATTGGTATTTCTACTTCAACATTTTCTTCACCAAAATAATAAATTAATAATGCGGCAATAATTCTTTCTCTTGTAGTCCCAACTTCCATGCCGATCCTACCTGCACGAGAATTTTCAATTTCAGCCATATGAAAAAGTATGGGTAATCGCTTTTCAATTTTTTCTATTAATTCTTTATCATCAAACATATTGATAAATTTTGAATCCATTTTTATCCTTGAAAATTATAAGAGAATATTTAATAACTTCTAAAGTATACATTATAGCGACCAATTATCCAATATCCAAAATAATTTCTTGATCTACTTTATTCCTTTAATTTCAGAACGATCAGAAAATAAAGACCAATGTTAGATATAACAGTAACAAAAAGCTATTCAATTTTTTTGATTTATTTATTATATTTTCTCTATAAACCAGCAAACAGGAGGAATTATATGTCTAAAATAATCGATCCGGAATCAATCGCTTCAACCATCCAAGGAATCTTATCCACTAAAAAACAGTTTTCCGGGAAATTCATTGATTTAACCATAGCAAAGCTGTATCGGATTAAATCGGGTGCTCGCCTGGATTTCGGTGGCAGTGAGTACCAGCCAGGTAACCTGGAACCTTGTGCACCGTCTAAAGTCAATCCGGAAGATAAGTATGGATGGTGGCAGCTACACGAAGGATATTTTTTAATGGAATTCAATGAAAAAATAAAATTACCTGAAAATCAGATGGCTGCTATTCAACCTCATCCTCATTTTTTATCCGGTGGTTGTTTTCATCCGACCATTAACACACTTGAAATTAATGAAGAACTAAAAATACCTTTCTGGGTACCCAAGATCGGTATTCAAATTAAAGAAAACGCGAGAATTTCACGAATGGTGATTGTGGATTTATCGTAAGGACTCGAATTATAATTCGTTAAAAAATAAATGTATAAAGATGACAGCCGCATTTTATAATTTAAGCTTTTAAACGAAAACTAAAGGGAGAATTGAAAATGGAACAATCCGTCTCGCAGGCTGCAACACAGGATAGCCAGATATTGGAACGAATTGAGGTAATTAGCGGCAATATGAACGGCTGGCTAAAATTCTTAGGTATCATAAATATTATTTCCGGAGCACTTACTGCATTAAGCGTTGTTGGCATTGTTATCGCCTGGCTGCCCATTTGGTTGGGGGTATTGCTCCTTCAGGCAGGGACCAGGATTACCAATGCAAAATTAACCAATAATCGGCATGAATTAGTTACTATGATGGATAAGCTGCGTCTATATTTTGTGATTCAGGGTATTTTATTTATTGTCTTTATTGCTATCACCATCATCAGTTTTATATTATTTGGCAGTTTTCTGAGTCAAATTATGAATACCGGATTTCCCCAATATTGATAATATCATAGTATTTAAAATTGAAGTTGGATATTTGCTGAGATAGATATAGTTGATAGAATTTTCTACATTATGATAGATCAATTCATTTCATTCAATTGAATTTATGATGAACAACGTTTATTTTGACCTGTCATAATAGAAAGAAGGTTATCTACAACACAGAAAGCAGTTTACAACAAATCACTTGCCAGTTCAGCCAGGAGCGACCGTTCACCCTTCTCCAGGGTGATATGTGCATAAATCGATTGCCCCTTCATTCTGTCAATCAGATAAGTTAGTCCGTTGGATTGCGCATCCAAATATGGTGTGTCGATCTGATACGGATCGCCGGTAAAAATAATTTTAGTGCCTTCCCCTGCCCGGGTAATAATGGTTTTCACCTCATGCGGCGTAAGATTCTGTGCCTCGTCCACAATAAAAAAGATGCGCTCTAAACTTCGTCCCCGGATATAAGCCAAAGGGGCAATAAATAGTTTCTCTTGCAGCATCATTTCGCCAATACGTTTATAGGCGGGATCATTTTCCTGAAATTGATTTTTAATGACATTCAGATTATCATACAACGGCTGCATGTAAGGATCTAATTTATTCTCAAGACTCCCGGGTAAATAGCCTAAATCCTTATTCGAAAGCGGGATAATAGGTCTGGCAAGATAAATCTGGTGGTAATTTCTACGAACTTCCAGGGCAGCTGCCAGCGCCAGTAAAGTTTTGCCGGTTCCGGCTTTTCCGGAAAGGGTGACTAAAAGCACATCGGGATTCATTAAGGCGTGCAACGCGAAAGTTTGCTCAGCATTTCGCGGTATTATGCCATAAGCATTTTTCTTTTTGACTCGTTTAATTATTTTTTCATCAATATTGAAATAAGCCAACGCAGATTTTTGCTGATTTTTTAGAATCAAATATTCGTTGGGAAGTGGGGTGTTTAATTTGATTTCATCCGGACTGATAAAACCATCGGTTTGATAGAGCTGATCAATGTAGTCTGAGTAAATATCATTTACCGTTCGTTTTCCCAAATACAGATTTTGAATATCCTGAATCCAATCGGTATAATAATCCTCGGATTTTAAACCCAAAGATTTTGCTTTCAGTCTCAGATTCACATCTTTGCTGACAAAAATGATATCCTGATTTTTATGAGTGTTTGTTAAATGAAGCGCTACACTGAGAATTCGATGATCATTTTTGCTTTCGGAAAAGATCTCGTTTACTTTGGGTTCATGTTGATGATTGGTAACAATTCTAATTTTTCCCCGGTTTGGCCCGAGTGAGGCACCATCTTTAATGATCTTTTCACCGGATAAGCCATCCAAAATTCGGATAAATTCACGGGCATTATAATGTATTTGATCCGGTCCTCTCTTAAAATTATCTATCTCTTCGAGGACGGTTATCGGAATAACAATGTCATTGTTTTCGAAGCTGAACAGGCAGTTATAATCGTGCAGAATTACATTGGTATCTAAAATAAACAACTTTCTCTTCATGAAACGCTAAACCTCTCTGGCTCTGAAAAATACAACGGTTTACACTACCAAGGGATCCTTAAACGATACCATGTTACCCATGAAAAATCTCAATTTTTTCCCTATTATATTATATAATATAGTGCCAGTCGTACTCAAGAAAGATCGGTTTTCACTTAAGTGAAAACCTTAATAATTGAACTTATAAAATTTAAGTAAAATCACCGCCAAAAGC
>CAZVKP010000086.1:0-8762 GCA_964627635.1 uncultured Calditrichaceae bacterium
GTTGTAAGATTGATCATTATTGTCAACTGGCTGCGGATTTCCCCACAGGAAAAATCAGCTCAGTTACTTTCTATTTGCGAGGAAGCCGGTCAAATAGCTATTACAATAAAATAGTGAATGGTCCGAACAAATTGAAACTTATTTTAGGAGACCGGGACTCTTTTGCCATCAGTCAAGAATCAACTACCAGCGTGAATGTGCCGATTGATGTTCCATGGTTATTGACCTTTTCATTTTCTCCCGTAACAGAAGTCAGTCCCGGTATGAAATGGCAACTACTGGATGGGGATGATAACAAGTACAGTGCGGTCCTACTTCCATTCGCGATGTGGATTTAAACAATGGCTTAAGGGGTATCTATAAAACTTACAATTGACAATATGCAAGGGAGGAGAGCCAGAGCTATTCTGTAAAATTTGAGTTTATGAATCCAAAAGCTTGAGGAAATTTTTAATTTGAGAAAGATTTTCGATTAATGCTGTCGGATGCTGCTTCAACAATTCTTCTTTGCTCATATGCCCGGTAGTCACTGCCAGGCTTTTCAAGTGATTTGCCTGGGCACATTTAATATCATTCACACTATCACCAATAATCCACACATCTTTCTTTTCGAAAAAGCATTTAAAGTATTTTTCCGCTCGCTGTATAGCAAAGGCTGGCAGGTGTTCCCGATTTAAAGCATCGTCCCCAAATGCCCCAATCGGGAAGTAATCGTAAAGACCGTCCTTAGCCAGCTTAATCCGGGCGCCTTCTCGCACATTTCCGGTGAGTAATCCAAGGGCGAATCGCTCGTCTTGTTCGAGAGTTTTCAACAATTTTTGAACTCCCGGCAGAACTTTTACCACTTTACCATTCTTCAACTTATCTTCCAATTGGCTCAAATAATAATTTAGAGATTCATCGGTCAGATCATCAATCATACCTTCCGTGCTTCCATTTATGCGAAGAATTGTGGAGATGATGGATCTGTCGGTATTACCAACAAATTGCCGGATATTCCATTGAACGGGATGTCCTAAAACATGCGCGACCGATTCTGCCATGAGACCGGCAGCAATGCCACCGGTTAAAATTAAAGTCCCATCAATATCAAATAATAAGAGCTTCTTTTTCATAATTTAAGCCAAGTTATTAGAATTTTGTATTACCACCCTATGATTTAGAGTGCATCCTTTCATTGTTCAATAAAATTAAAAACCCAGACTTTTGAGTGCACCTTTCTTTTTTCGCCACCCTTCCATCACCTTAACATATAATTCCAAAAATACCGGACGCTCCAAAAACTGTTCGATTTCTCTGCGGGCAGACTGTCCCACTTTTTTTAACGCCTGCCCTTTTTTTCCGATTAAAATCCCTTTCTGCGACATTTGATCCACAAAAATCACCGCCTGAATATAATCTTTTCCGCCGGGATTTTCTTTGAATGTTTCAATTTGAACATGACAGGAATAGGGAATTTCCTGACCATATAATTCAAATATCTTTTCACGAATAATTTCGGTGACAAAAAACCGCTCTTGCTCATCGGTAACATACTCAGGAGGATAGTAGGGAGGACTTTCCGGTAATCTTGAAACAATTTCATCTATTAAAATATCCAATCCATCATTTTTAAGAGCAGATATGGGCACATATTTGTCAAAATCAAATATTTTTTGATAAAGCTCGATGAGCGGCAATAATTCTCTTTTATCAATTAGATCAATTTTATTTAATACAAGTATTACCGGCTTTTGGATGCTGACAAATTTATTTTTGATTTCATCAATATCCCTTCTTGCGCCGGAAACATCCGTAAGGTACACCACCATATCGGCATCTCTAATGGCTGTATCCAGATATTTCATCATCACATGTTGAAGATTATATTTCGGTTCAATCAATCCCGGTGTATCAATAAAGATAATTTGAGAATTTTTCTGGCTCAAAATCCCCAAAACCTTTTTACGCGTGGTTTGAGGCTTTTTAGTGACAATAGACAGTTTGAATTGCAATAATTGATTGAGCAACGTGGACTTCCCCACATTTGGTTTACCAATCAGCGCAACATATCCCGCCCTAAAATTTTCCGGTACATCCATATTAAATCTTTCCAATAATTTTTCAAAAATTAGGGAGGGAAAATTCAGTAAGCAAGGAGTTTCATTTTAGTGAAATGAAATATATTTAAACCAATCGACAGACTAATTTCCCTGTTTTGAGAAATTGAAAATTATCAAATCAATTTAAATTTCCTATAAACCGCGTAAATAAAACAGGGACGTTTTTGAGGGCTTAATTAAATATCCTTTCGAAATTTAAATACGAGATTTATCAATAAATAACTGTTTTGAGCCATTTTGGAAAAATCGCAATTATTTTCAATATCTACCCATATTGTATTCATTTTATAAATTCATTAAATTATTCTACCATTAACTCCGTAAGGCTTATAAATATTTAACTTTGATTTGTCTTTCACCTCAACCCTATCCCCCAGAACGCTTGTTTTATAATCACCAAATTCGGGTGCCCCCTTTCCCTTCTCCACGTTGGAGAAGGGAAAGGGGGATGCCACATGGTGGTCACCGTGTGAGGGGAATGGGATGAGGTTTTAACACAAATTTATACATATTATCTTCTATTATTACACTATGTGGAGCAAGCGATACAATCATTTTAATTTACTTACTCTGCATGGTAAATACACCATCCCATTCCTGGGGTGGCGGAGTTTTTGAATATTGACGCACCCGGTCTAAATAAAGCTGAGAGGGACCATCTCCCGGCATCATTTGCAGGCAATATTGAAAACACTCCTCCGCCTTCTTCCAATCCCGGTGATGATAGTAGCGTACACCACTGACGAATACCGGTAACATGGATTTGGTTTGTTCAGATATTTTATCATCTTTCTTTCCAACTAATTCAAACACACGGACCGGCCTTTTACGACCTTTAACGCGAATTAAATCCAGCGGTCGTGCAAAGACAGAATCTTTCACCAGTTTATATGTATCTTCACTAATCATAATGCGGGTATTGTATATTTTGTTTGCCCCTTCCAGGCGGGAGGCTAAATTAACCGCATCTCCCATCACGGTGTAATCAAATACATTTTTGGAACCCATGTTTCCAACAATCATAGTTCCGCTGTTAATTCCAATTCGACAGGAAATCTGGCTCACCACATCCTTAAATTTGGACACATTCATCCTCTTTAAGCGGTGTTGCATCTCCAATGCCGCCTGACACGCTTTTAATGCATGATCTTCATAATGCACCGGTGCGCCAAATTCCGCCATTATGGCATCTCCTTCGTATTTATCAATAATGCCATCGAATTTTAAAATAACTTCGGTCATTTCCGTTAAATATATATTAATCAAATGAACCAGTTCTGCTGGTTTGAGTTGCTCGGAGACGGAAGTAAAATTGGCGAGATCTAAAAACATAACAGTTAAAAACCGTTCTTCTCCACCTAATTGAAGTTTTTCCGGATGCGCTAACAATTCTTTTACAACTTTTTGTGGAACGAATCGCTCGAACGCACCGATTATCATTTTCTTTTCCTGCTGGGTATTGATGTATTGGTGGAGGTTGCTGGCAATAAAACTCAGGAAAATTGCCACAGTGGGCGCTACCATTTCCATAATATATTGGGAATTGGCAAAAAGGAAGAATTGTGACAAATTATAAACGATGAGTAAAGCAAACAATAAGCCAATTGACCAGAAGGTAGAAAGGCGTTGTACCGCTATATAAAATAACAGAATAACAACGAACAGCAATAAGAGTGACAAATTGTTGGATAATTTTTCAAAATAAGTCTGATTCAGAATGGTTCGAACAATATTGGCATGTATTTCAACCCCGGCTGTCTCTGCCTGCCGGTAACGGCCTCGCTGATCCCGAAATTCCAGATAGGGCGTCGGAAAGTTATCGTGAAGTTCGGTGACAGTGGAGCCAATCAGCACGATTTTGTCTTTGAAAATATTTTCCGGCAACAGAGTGGTGCTGAAATAATCCATATCGTAATCACCGATATCAAACCGATCATCATCAATCACGGAATCGAATGAATACTGGGGAAAAGTGCCCGCCGGTCCGGCATAATTAATCATCATCAAACCACCTTCCATCAGTGGAATGGATATTTCACCAAATTTGATGCTGTTATCGTGAAGGGTTGGTTTTGCATCAGCCGGAATATCGAGATATTTCCGGAGTACCTGTAATCCAAAGGAAGGCAAATATTTGTCATCGTGTTGTTGAACCACAAATGAGCGCCGATAAATCCCATCCGGGTCTGATTGGATACCGGTAATCCCCCAGATGCCACCTGCATTCAAAAGCGGGGGAATGGGCTTTACCGGATACTGGTAAGATCTGATTTGCCCCGGTGAAGATCGTTCTTCAATTTTACCGGTCAAAACCACTTTGCCGGATTCCCGAATGGCTTCTGCAAGTTGTCGATCGCTTTCCGCACCGTATTTATCCGGAATATCCAGCATAACGTCCAGCCCGATAACGTCCGCGCCTGCTCTGGTTAAATTGTCGATGACATGAGCGTAGTAACTTCTCGGCCAGGGCCAGCGATCCGGTAAAGCATCAAAAGACTGGTCATCGATGGTAACTAAAACGATGGGAGAATCCTCAACAGACACTTCTCCGCGCCAGCGGAATCGCCAATCAATGGTTTTCAATTCCAGTGATTGCACCGCCGGAATAATTCTAACAATTAAAGTTACCAGGAAAACTAAAACGGTAACTCCCAAAACTGTCAGGATATAAGATTTTTTCATGGGGTAAAATTGTTGATCATTTTGATCTGATTTTTATCGCAGATGTTTAAAAGTTCTGAGTTAAATTGTTTTTTGCATTGCTTATAAATACCGGATGGAGATTAATTAAAAATTATAATCGTATCGGGCTGTATAGATGAAATCATTATAATCTCTATCGCCGGTATAATTCAGGATATCGGCCATTAGACTGATATTCCCAATTTGTGGTAAAGCGTAATTAATTCTGAAAGAAAAATAATTTCGATTGTACTCATTTGGCGCAGGTGATGCACCGGGTGATAGTGCCAGTTTGTATAATGAAGTGAGTTGACCGAGGCGTGCCCGGGCAGAAAGAACCAGTCGATCTGTTGCAAATACATCCCGGAAAGTATAATTCGCTCCCAGTCCAAATGTGGTCACTTCCAAATTCGATTCACGATTTGTTCCCACCCCGGTTTCGGTCTGTTGAAGAATAAATTCTAATCGAGTTCGCAATGGAATCCGGTATTCGGTTCTCAGATTAATTGACAGAAAATCCGAACTACTTTCTGCAAAATCAAAAATGTCGCTACGGCGATAATTTGTAAGATTCAAACTAATATGATTGCTAAATTGAAGGACGTTAAATCGATATCCGGTGGAAAAATTAAGAGAGTTTGTTTGATTATCTTCCGGACGGTTCAAATTGAATTCAGCCATTTCTTCAGGTGATAAGGTGCCGTTAACAAACTTATCGATTGTGGTATCCGGAACACTCACATCATTTTCTCTCACATAATTATTATACCCGACCGTAATCTGCGGGAGGTTTCCCATGGGAAAGTATGATAAATTTGCATATAAATTGCTGTTGGTGGTGGTATTATTTTTTGTATCCTGTAAATTATTTTCATATCGACGATAGCCAAGCGTCAAAAAGACCTGATTTTTGAATACGCTGATATTGTCTACAATGTGAAAACCACGGTTGTCCCGTAAAATATAGGGTTGTCCCAAACTAAAGTATTCTTCATCTACAGACTCATACATCAGGCTCAGGTTGTTTTTAAAATAGCGAAAACGGACTCTTGCCTGATATGCCAAACCCGGCCTCAAAATTAAGTTTTGATTCACTGTAATAATTTCCTTGGCCAAATTGTAAAAATCTTCTTCGCTATCGGATATATCTTCAACAATGTTTTGAAGCGTATCAAATTCTATGGAGCCACCGGTAATGTTGCGATTGTATGCACTGGCGTTAATATTTCCTTCAAAAACAATTCGCTGGTTATCCAGTCCCACAAACAGATCCGCCCCCACTGCGGCATTCTCTTTGGGCTCTCTGCCAAATTGAATGCTGGTGGTATCGTCGCTTCCCTTCAAGTATGTCAAGCCAAATTGAAATTTATCTCGCGCGCCAAAACTGGGACGAACGGCAAAAATATCCCTCTCAAATGTACCTGATATAATATTTTGTTCGCCTGTAACCGGGTTGACACTGTCTAATTTTCTTCCCTCAACTCCCCGGTTTGTCTGTCCGTAAGCAACATCCAAATTAAACGATTTCAGGAAAAGCTTGCCATGAATACCACGCAGGATAATGTTTTGTAATATTAAAGGATTAAACCTGGGATGCGCATCGCCAAATCTGGCACTCACATACCGATTATTCCAGAAATTTAATTTTGCAAATCCGGAAAATCGATTTACCGGCTGCCTGTCGGAACTTTCCTGATTATTCAAATAGACCCTGCCGCCAAAACTCAGATTTTTATGTGAACCGTTGAGTTGTAAAGAGGCTTGATTGTAATCCGTCACAAAATCACCGTCACGTAGATTCTCCTGTCTCCCCTCGGCGAAGACTCTTCCGGACAAATTTAATGGCCCACCCTCAACCTCGGGAATTCTGGCTTGAATGGCGCTAAAAAACCATTCTCTGCTGGCAATAAGAGCAGCATCTTTGTCGTAAAGTTCCATTCGTATTTTGTGACGACCTGTGGGTACTTTGCGCGGTGCAAAACTGATAAAATCTCCATACGCTTGAATGTATTTGGAAACATCCCAGGTATCTATATAAATTTTGGTCTTTTCCACATCCACTAATGAAGCAAAACGGGTGAATGAAGCAGTGATAACAATGTCTGTACTGAAAATCTGCTCACCGGGTTCCGGGCTGATAACCACAATATCGTCACCATAATCCCTCATTTGCTGCAGGGAAGTGCGAAACAGGTTTTTGTTGGGAGCACCTGCCGGATATGGTTCACTACCTTCATCCATATAATGAACCGCAAAATAATACTCCACCAAATTGCTTTCGGAATTCTTAACATTCAAGTCAGCGACGTAGTTAAATCCCTGGTTTTCCATCCGCTTTATCTGAAAGCGATTTTGTCCTGAGTAGCGGTAGTACACTTCCACTTGCCTGATTGGCACTCCTGAAAAATTCGAGATGGTTAATTCTAACGGTAATTGATTGCGATCGTCCAATAATTTAATGGGAGTAAAATCGATTTCCACACCACTTCTTCCAAAAACCGCGGAGGAAACAATGAGTAGAAAAACAAGAATTAACCACACAATAACATTTATCTTCATACCAGGCCTCACTATGCTCAAAAAATGTATTTATGTTAGATGATGTTTATCTTTGTCAGCAAACAGAATAAAAATTATTCCTGAGAATAATCTAATCGTAATTTCTTAATCTGACCGTTTTCATCCTTGAATTCAATTTCGAGTGTTTTCATTCCCCCTGTACCTTCTTCCAGGGAGGGAATTTCTCCGTCCTGCGTCAGACGTATATCGGGAAGCTGGCTTCGAGAGGTATAGGTGGCAGTTTGCCCCTCCCGCAACAAAACACGTCCGGCATCATTCACCAGGTCAATCAATCCTTCTATGCCGATATAAACCGTCCGTCCGTTAGCTAATTGAATTGTCCAAAATTGTGTGCCTTTAACAGACGCCACAGAGGTAGGAGTGGTTACGGTAAATTTACCGCGTTGTTTAAACAAGCTGGTAAAAAATGAGCCAATTTCAACAATTATGTTTTTGTTAATATGATCTTCTTCCCGTTCTCCTTCAATTACACACGTGGAATTTTCCTTTATTCGTAATAAACTTTTATCGTCGATAAATTTGATCGCACAAAACGATGCTTCTTCGGTGCGAATCTTATCCCCGTCATACAGAACAGTCCCCTTCTTAACCTCTTCGGGTTCATTCTCATCAGACCGGGTTAATACCACTTTACCGCGATTTTTTATTACTACAGAGACCGGGTCATCGCTATAGGCGACCACAATAACCACTAACAGCAAAATTAAAATTCTATGAAATGGAAAAATGAATGACATGAATGCCTCATCACACTTTTTATTCAATGGTTATATTCTGAATTTCCGCTTTATTTTGATTGATCTTTTGGATTAATTCCGCAAGTACATCAAAATCTACCGGCACATTATTTAATAGTATGTTTCCTGTGGGTTCATACCCTTGCAACCTTTGTAGATATTGCTCGAAGCGGTCCCCCAGAATTTGACGAAGATAAGTCATTATGAGTTCACCGGCAGCACTGGCTTGATCCTGAGCAGAAACTTTGAATTGATAAACCTCGGTGTTTAAAGTATTTTCCCCTGATGCAGTGATGATAACCGCCTGAACATACCAGTAATAAATGTTGCCGGGTTCAAGTAACCGGACGGGTCCCACACTATTCCCCACAAGCTCTCCATTTTTATAGAAGGTAAGGGGAGATGGATCTGTGGGATACTGAAATACCTGGTTGGGATATCCCTCCAAATGAAGCATCGGATCGTGAGACAAAACATCCTGAATGGATTGATCCTCTGCATATCTTTCAAAAACAAACAGGTTGAATTTGGTAGCATCGGACTGCCAAAGGAAATATGGAAAAGGGGTGGGAATTTCGGTCACAATTTCCTCACCCACCCGATTTCCCGGATACAATAGCTCCAGTGTAGTTGGGTTGCTAATGGTTAAAATGTTGTCATT
>CAZVKP010000086.1:8772-9874 GCA_964627635.1 uncultured Calditrichaceae bacterium
AATGGATTTGGGAGTCACATTTTGATTGAAAATAGTAGCCTCCACAAAAAAATTATATTGTCCCGAAGGCAATTTACCCGTGGATATTACTTGATCTTTTAAATTTTGAACTCTGTCAAAATTGACATTATAATTATTTAGTTCAATTATTTCTCCGGTGGGTACACCATTTTCATCTTTTATGAAAGCTGCTCCAGAATTAAGTTGTTGATTTGAAAATTTATTTATAAAATCATCGTCTTCGATCGGCAATAAAAATCTTGATGACTGGGCACTAACTATTGGTGTCGAATTCACTAGTAGTTCAAATTTGAAAGACATTTCAAGAGTTTCAGTTGATAGGTTATTAAAAGATAAACTAAAAATGTCGGGCACATTTCCTAAGCTTAAAAAATCCAAATCACCAATATATAATACATTAGCCTCAGGGTTTTTAATTTTCAGATCAATCTCTAATGGCTGGGCATCTATTAATTTGGGAAAAGTAATTCCTAATGCGAGTATAAAAAAAACTATAAAAATATTTTTCATAAAAACCTCTCAAAAAATTTCTCTAATATAATATAGAAAATATCTTATATTCAAATTATTCTTTGCAAATAACTATATTTTATCAAATTAATTTGTGATTCAACCCACATATAATGGTTTTTTTCATCGCATTAAAAGTCAACTGATGTATCCACTTATAGAGCAAGCAAAAATCTTAACGGACGCTCAGACCAAAATCAATCACCGTTTGGGTAATATCTTCGGGATTGTAAATCGGTAAGGAACAAGTTCTCTGATAACAAACAAATGCGGCTGCCTTGTCCGGAACATAGCGATCCTGCACCAAAGCCGGATTTATGGATTCTGGTATTTTCGGTGAATTAATATGAAGGAGGACACGGTTGGGAACAAACATCTGATGAACTCGGCTCATCATTTCATCCGCATCGGAAGATTCTGGTGTAGAAATGGTAATTTCCAATGGAGAGTAATGATAATATGCCAGGGCACTTATCAATGAAGTTAGTGCCGGGCTTCGGGATTCGATATCTTGTTTATACAACTTGAATACTTCTTCAGCCTTTTCCTGATATTTTTGATCTCCGCTGTA
>CAZVKP010000087.1:0-9835 GCA_964627635.1 uncultured Calditrichaceae bacterium
GTAATTATTCAAAATGGTTTAAAACGGATGTATGTTGATCAGGAGCCCGAATTCTATTATATAACGGTGATGAATGAGACTTATCCTCAACCACCAATGCCAAAAGGTAAAAAAATAAAAGAAGGAATTATAAAAGGTCTTTATAAATACCATACCTCGAATAAAAAGAAGGCGAAGCTACATGCCCAATTGCTCGGAAGTGGTGCAATTTTAAACGAAACCATAAAAGCCAAAGAAATTCTGGAAGATAAATTTAATGTTGCTACGGATGTTTGGAGTGTTACCAGTTATAAAGAATTGCATCAAGATGGGTTAAATGCGGATCGTTGGAATATGTTACATCCGGACAAGAGTCCCAAATCTTCATATGTTAGTGAATCTCTGAAAGATGCGAAAGGAGTTTTTGTGGCGGCCACAGATTACGTAAAGGCATTGCCAGAATCGATCGCAAAATGGGTTCCTGGCGCAATGATTTCCTTAGGAACAAACGGATTTGGTAGAAGTGACGGTCGGGCGCATTTGAGAAATTACTTTGAGGTCGATTCACGTTACATTGCATTAGCTGCGCTTCATCTTTTAGCCCAGGAAGGGAAATTAGAGCAAAAGGATGTAAAGAAAGCAATTGATGAGCTTGATGTCGATCCGGAAAAGGCTAATCCAATGATCAGTTAGTTCAACAATACTATTTACAGTCTCATTAATTGATCGATTTAGATTAAATAGCAAGTGAACGGGTTAAAATTACTCTAATCGTTTCAGATAAGATCAGTTCAAAATAAGGAATAAACTATGTCATCAGAATTCAAGCTTCCTGAATTAGGTGAAAATGTAGAATCCGGTACAGTTGCAAAGATCCTTGTATCAGAAGGAGATACAATAAAAAAGGAACAAGCGGTTATCGAATTGGAAACAGAGAAAGCAGCTCTGGAAGTCCCATCGGATGTGGGCGGTACAATTGAGAAAATCTTGATAAGTGAGGGTGACGAAGTCAAAGTAGGTCAGGTAATTTTAGAGTTAGGAGATAAAAAAAAGAGTGAATCTGAGAAAGAGGAAGAAGAACCCAAGGAAATAGAAGAGAAACCGACCAGAGAAGAAAAAAAGGAAGAAGTTCAGGAAGAAGAACCTGCTACACCAAAACCACAGCAAAAGCCATCCGGGGGAGAAATAAAAGAAGTTACTCTGCCGGAATTAGGTGAAAATGTGGAATCCGGCACAGTGGCCAAGATTTTAGTTGCTGCAGGTGACCATATTGAAATCGATCAGAATTTTGTTGAATTGGAGACAGAAAAAGCAGCATTGGAAGTTCCCTCGGAAGTAAGTGGAGAAATAAAGGAAATTTTTGTTAATGAGGGAGACGAAGTCAAAGTCGGTCAAAAAATAATGTCGGTTGCTGTGGGTAAGGAAGAAGTGAAGGAAGAAGTTTCTGCCAAAAAAGAGGAAACCGGAGAAAAGACCGAGCAAAGTAAGCCTGAAAAAGAATCCAAAAAAACAACCACAAAGGAAGATACCAGTCAAACCCCTTCTGCTCCTAAAATGCCTGTAGCAGAGGAAAAACCTACCGAACGCAAAGAGTTAGCACCAGCCGCGCCATCGGTACGAAGATTTGCCCGTGAAATTGGAATTGATATAAACGAAGTTCCGGGTACCGGACCGAGTGGCCGGATTTCAATTGATGATGTTAAAAATTATGCCAAAACAGTAAATAAACAACGGGCTGCGTCACGCGAGGTATTAAGGGGTGTTCAACCTGAGCCTTTGCCGGATTTCAGTAAATGGGGAGAGGTTGAGCGCAAAACCATGAGCAAAGTAAGAGAAAAGACAGCAACCCATCTGGGGTATGCCTGGGCAACAATTGCTCATGTAACTCAACATGACAAAGCAGACATCACTGAAATGGAGAAATTTCGAAAACAGTACGGAAAAAGGTCGGAAGCTGCCGGAGGCAAGCTTACCGCTACTGCCATACTGTTAAAAATTACGGCGTCCGCACTTAAGGTCTTTCCGAAATTTAATGCCAGTATTGACATGCAAAACAATGAAATTATTTATAAAAAATATTATAATGTTGGCGTAGCTGTGGATACAGACCGTGGACTTTTAGTTCCGGTAATCAGAGAGGTGGATAAGAAAAATATTATCGATCTTTCAGTTGAGCTAACTGAAATTGCTAAGAAAGCCCGTGACAAAAAGTTGTCTTTAGAAGAAATGCAGGGTGGCAATTTTAGCATATCGAATCTTGGTGGTATTGGTGGCACGGCATTTACACCAATCGTTCATTCGCCCGAAGTTGCCATTTTAGGTGTTTCCAGGGCTAAAAACGAACCGGTTTATATTGAGGGAGAGTTTAAACCGCGTTTAATGCTGCCCCTATCACTATCTTATGACCATCGAATAATTGATGGAGCCGACGCCGCACGGTTTTTACGATGGGTATGCGAAGCAATTGAGCAACCTTTTGTGGCTATGTTAGAAGGATAATTTGCTCAAGATATTTTAACTAAAGATTTAAAGATTTGAAGAAAAAGGAGCGTAATCTTGGCTGATAATAATTCGACTGAATTAGCGGTAATTGGTGCCGGACCTGGTGGTTATGCTGCAGCGTTTTTAGCTGCAGACCTGGGAATGAAGGTAACGCTTATTGATCCGGAAGAAAATCCTGGTGGCGTTTGTCTCTTTAGAGGATGTATACCGTCAAAGGCATTGCTCCACCTTGCCAAATTGATAAATGAGACCGAGGAAGCAAAAAACTGGGGAATTGAATTTGGAGAGCCAAAAACCGATTTGGATAAAATACGCACTTGGAAAGAGAGTGTAGTTAAAAAATTAACCGGCGGTGTTGGGCAGCTAAGAAAGCAGCGAAAAATAGATTATGTTCAGGGGCGCGCGGTTTTCACAGATTCACATACCCTGGAAATTAGTGAAAATCAGGGCCAAAAAAGCAAACTTTCTTTTCAGCATGCAATTTTAGCTACAGGTTCCAGACCGTCAACAATTCCGCCATTGGCTTTAGATACGCCAAAAGTTTTGAATTCCACTACGGCTTTAGAACTATCTGATATTCCTAAAAAAATGTTAGTGATCGGTGGTGGATATATCGGGCTTGAAATGGGAACTGTTTATGCAGCGCTGGGATCAAAAATATCTGTGGTAGAAATGATGCCGGGACTATTACCAGGTGCCGATCGGGATTTGGTAAAAGTCTTACACAAGAACCTTGAAAATAAGTTTGATAAGATTATGCTCAATACCAAAGTGGTAGATATGAAGGAAGCAAAAGATGGCATAAAAGTTCGATTTGAAGGAGAGGGGATTGAGAAAGAGGAAGACAAATTTGAAAAAGTTTTAATTACTATTGGACGGAAACCAAATTCTGAAGACTTAGGATTAGAGAATACCAAGGTAGAGATTGACGATAGAGGTTTCATTAAAATTAACGAGCAACTTTGTACAACTGAACCTTCCATTTATGCAATTGGTGACGTTGCCGGGGAACCAATGCTTGCCCATAAAGCGTCCCATGAAGGCAGAACAGCGGTGGAAGCCATTGCTGGTCATAAAGTGGCATTTGAACCGCGAGCGATACCGGCAGTGGTGTTCACCGATCCGGAAATTGCCTGGTGTGGATTAACCGAAACGGAAGCAAAAGAGCGAAACCAAAAAATTGAGATTGCACGGTTTCCCTTCGGTGCATCCGGCAGGGCGCTTACTATGGATCGCTCCGATGGAGTCACTAAACTTATTATTGACCCGGAAAGTGAAAGAGTTCTTGGGATGGGAATCGCCGGGGCGGGGGCTGGTGAATTAATCTCGGAAGGCGTGTTGGCGATAGAAATGGCAGCCACTGTAACGGATGTAAAATTGACCATCCATCCTCATCCCACTTTGTCTGAAACAATCATGGAATCTGCCGAAGTGTTTTTTGGGCAAAGTACTCATGTTTATCGTCCGAAACGGAAGTAGAATTCATTTTATTTGTAAAGTTAATAATCGGAAAAAGTAGAGATTGAGTGAAAATGATGATAATGTTACATTTAACCATTTATTTTTCAGAAACTGTTTCTTCCTGGTAAAATTGGTTAATTTTTGAAATCAAATCCCGCAGTTCATAGGGTTTGGGAAGGATTTCGTCGACATAGGGATGGTGTTTTAATTCTTCCCGTGCTTGTTCTCCCCACCCGGTAACCAAAATTACATGAGAATCCACCAATTTTTGCTTGACCTGACGCGCCAATTCCCAACCGGACATCTCCGGCATTCCTAAATCTGTAAGCACCACATCAAAGTTCTGCTGCTCAATTTTTTGTAGAGCAATATGACCACTGGATGCTATTTCAACAGTTTTAAATTTCAGGCGTAAAATTTCTGCCATAGTTTCCAAAAGTTCCGGTTCATCATCTACAATAAGCAGTTGAATATCACCGGAATGTTGGTAAATAGTATAATCGCTCTCTTGTTTTTGCTTAAGTGGTTCTTTAGAGAGGGGAAGATGAATTATAAATTTTGTGCCTTCATTCATCTCACTTTCTGCTCTTATATTGCCACCATGCGAGGTGATGGTTCTATAAGTGATACTTAATCCCAAGCCTGTGCCTTTTTCCCCCTTGGTGGTAAAGAACGGATTAAATATTTTATCCCGGATTTCCTCGGGCATACCAAGTCCGGAATCTTTAAATGTGATTTGCAAATTGTGATCTGAACTTTTCTGTGTTGAGATGTTTAGTTCTCCGCCGTTTGGCATGGCATCATATGCATTCAGCAAAAGATTGGTGAAAACTTCTTTTAATTCAACTGCTTCGCCTTTTACTATGGCATCTTCACAGAAATTTGTTTGTAACTGAACTTTTTTGTCTTTAAGCTGAGTACTAATTTTCAATTTGTTTGCAGTAAAAATGATACTCTCTTTGATTAATTCATTAATGTCAATGGGTTGGAAATTGAGTTCTTTTCTTTCTCTGGTCACTTCCTGTAAACGGCGAACAATCTGTCCTCCTTCGATGGCTGCTTTTTCAATAATTTCCAGTTCTCCGTTATTCGTGTCGTTATCATTTTTCAATAATAAAAGTTGGGTACGCCCTAAAATGGTTGCTAATAAGTTATTAAAATCGTGAGCGACCCCTGCAGCCATTTCACCGACAGCTCGTATCCGTTCTGTTTGTAAAAGTTGGTTTTGTAGCTCCACCCGATCAGTAATATCGCTGCCATAGAAATAAAAATTGTTATCCTCCTCCGGACGGTAAATGATGTATTGAAGCACATGATCCTGGAATTTATGATCTAATTCCAGATGAGTGGCATTTTTCGTTTCAAAGTTTTTAATAATTGATTTTAAATTACCCGGTAAAATTTGTTGGTATTCTTTCTCTGTTAAGTTCAATTCGGTGAGCAATCTTCGTGCAGCCGGATTCATATAATTTAAATTTCCGTCATTTGTGATGTTGAATACCAAATTAGGATTGGTTTCAGGGAATTTCGAAAGAAATTTGATTTTTGTTTCCTGCTGCCGTTGCTCAGTCATGTCATATATAGAAAATACACCACCTTTAAATTTGTTGTTTTTATTGAATATCGGAAAAAATGTCCGGTTGATAGTTTTATTAATATGGGTATCCAAATATTCATCATTCAACACCTTGGTGGTTTCGTTGAATATTTTTTCCTTAAAACAATTCTGTTCTTCCGCAGGACCGCAAAATGTCTCTTCGCAGGTTAGACCGTGTATTTCTTGTGGTGATTTAATATGAAATAATTTATGGAACGCATTATTGGTTCTTTTAATACAAAAGTTTTCATCAACAATAACTAAACCAATATTTACTGTATTAAATGTAGATTCCCACTCTTCTTCAGCCTGTTTAATTTTAGTGAAAAGATCTATCTGGTCAAGTGCAATAGTTAATTGTTTTAATATATCTTGAATTAAGGATTCGATAAAATCAGGATTAATTTGATCCAGTATTTTATTCTTAGAAGATAAAAATAGAACCTGTTGAGAATTTGAGGAATTGTATGATAGTAAACCAGCCGGAATACATTCACGGATTTCTGTAAGATTGTAATCGTTTGATAAAGGTTGGAAGTTGTCCCAATAAGTGCTCTGTCCCTTAATTGAAGAAGCTTCCAAAGTTAATTTTAACGGTAGATTGTTATCATTATCAGGAATATCTATTTTTTCCCAGTTAAGATTATCATATGATTGATATAGTGTCGCCTCGTCGCAAACCAACAACTCTTTGAGTCCAATGAGTGCATTCTTATATATGGCAGCAATATTTTCGTTTTTTTGAGTGGTATTGAATATTGAGTTTACCACACTGAGTTTTTTATTTTGTAATTCAATTTGGTTAAAATAAAAGCTGTTTTTGATGGAAATGGCTAAATGCAAGGCAATTTGCTGCAAGAAATCTACATCATTTTTAGTGTACTGATTTATGCTGTCATCCGATATGTTTAAAACGCCTAAAACCTCCTTTTCAAAAACAACTGCAAAATGTAGACTCTGACTAAATTCTTGATTTGAGTGTAGATTTGATAAAACCTTTTTTTGTGTATCGGTTAGGGAATCTAAGTTAAGCAAAAGGGGGGTCTGAATATCGACCAATTCCTTGAACTGTTTAAAATCTGAGAGATCTAAAGTTTCTTGGCGTGGAAATGTATGTTGTTTTCCGCTGTATTGATAATATTTATAAAATTGAAGTTTATCTAAATTATAGGGCAGTAGAAATGATAAATTTTTAAAAGGAAAAATTTCTGTGAGTTCATTCGTCAGGCTTTCAAAAATAGATTGAAGAGCCAAATTTTTATTTAAAAGTTGAGAGAAATTTTCCAAAAATTTTAATCGGGCATTTTGCCAGGTGATTCGTACCTTTAATAATTCTTCTTTCGTGATATCCAGAATTGTCAATAAAATTTGAGTACTTTCCTCTGTGCTGATGGGCGTAATATATAGTTGATAATATTTTTCTTCAGTGTCTGCTATTGCACAAAGAAATTTCTTAGTGAAAGGCTCCCGGGATTTCAAAACACTCTGTGCCGCCAATTCAACATTAAACTTTCTCAGTTCCGGGAGAACTTCCAGTAGTTTTTGATTGATAACATTCTGCTCTTGGATGTTGAAGGCTTTTTCCAGGGATTGATTCCAAAACTTAATATTTAGATCCTTATCCGTAACAATTACAAAATGTTGCAGATTATTGATGATATGTTCAACAAATTTTTGTAGGTGTATGATTTTAGATTCATACTGTTTTTGTTCAGAGATATCACGCTCTATCCCGACTAAGGCAATAATTTCACCATATTCATCTTTTACAGGCTGCGTGTGAAGACTCACAATGTATGAATGACCGTTTTTATGGTGATTTTCAATTTCACCTTTCCACCCATTTTTCATAGACTCTTCAATAATTTGGGCTTCCAAAGTGTCACTTTTTGAGGAATTTCTGAGTACGGATAACGGTTTTCCCAACAATTTATTTCTGGTATAGCCACTCATCTTTTCAATTGCTTCATTAACATAAAGTATTTTCCCGCTCGGATCGGGCTCAAATAGAATAATGCCCTCACCTGCACCCTCCAATGCCATGCTCAACAGATTGAGCATACTTTTTGTTTCGTAGATATATGTGTTGTCCTGAATGTAGGCTGAATATTTTTGAGATTTCTGATCTAACTGGAGCCGTGAAATTTTAAGAAGAGCCTGAAAGGTTTGTCCACTTTTACATTGCGCTTCTACTTCCAGGTCCGTTTTATAACGCATATTATTTTTAAGCTGATTCAATGCCTGTTTTATAATTGTGTTGCTTGATGAAGAAAATAGAAGAGTCAATGGCTTGCCGATTACCTCATTTTTCTCATAACCAAATGTGGTAAAAATTCCGGAATTACTCTTTTCAATAACAAGCCGTTCGTCAAGTTGAAAAATTGTTGCTTCTTTTCCTTTTGAATCCAGAGATGGAACCTTACTGTGTCCTACATTCAGGTCCATTCTGCGATGATTAAAATACGATCCGATTTTGATGATGATATCTTGTAAGATGTTCTGTGCTTCTTTAGTATTTACTTTTTTCTGTTCTAAAACCCGTTCTTCTGACATAATTTGATCCCGAAGAAGGAAAATAGTATTTAAAAACTTACGATAATCAAGTGCGTTACTTTCAACAAAATCAATGAGTTCTGGTAATAAGTAGTAAATATTTTCATTTTGCAAAAGCACTGTTTGAAGCATATTATAAAATACGTTCTTTTTCTGATATAAGGGGATATCGGTAAGATCAGGTGTATTTAGCACCCGTTTCTGCCATTTAGTAAAAGTCTGATCTATCATATAGGAAATTGCCTGCTAATTTAAACTACTTTACTATTATCGAAAAAAAACCTATTTGCTTTATGAATTTTGGAAAAATTTGACTTTTATCTGTTTTTTATCCAGCAAATGTAGTTATATCAAAACTGTCGTGATTCAAAATTGTTAAAATCATCATTCATCTCTATGCAAAAAGGGAAATGTGTATAAATAATGTTTATTTTAGATCGTGAAATTTTGACCAACTCAATTGATATGATCAGATAATTTTACTGAAATTGTTCTTTGTTTAAATATCTGTATTTTCTAAATTTTAAGCTTAGAAAGGCTGGATTGTTAAGTTCTAATATTGAAAATTATTCTAAAACTGTCATAAAAAACCAAGAATTTTTTGTTTGATTCAGAAGGATTAAAGCAATTTCAATGACTAAAAAGAAGTTTGTTTGGTTACTTAAAATCGTTGTTGGTATTATTCTGGTATACGCTATTTATCGAGAAGTGAATAAAAGTGATGCAGTTTTCAAAGCCTTTCAAGAGGCAAATTGGGTTAACATCTTCATTTGTGTCGCATTATTAATACCGAATTTTATCATTCAATTCATCAAATGGAGATACATATTGAGGAACAGATTCGCGGATGTAGAAAACAAAACAGTTTTTCAGTCTTTGATGTTTGGGGCAACATTGGGTTTTATTACACCCGGTAATTTGGGAGAATTAGCACGGGCTTTATTTTTTAAAAAATATGATAAATTTGTGATTACCGGATTAAATGTGATAGATAAAATATTTGGAATGATTATTTTTGTTACTTTAGGATTTGTTTCACTAAATATTATTATGTTTAATTTTTTTGATTGGTCTGCTTATGTGGTGTTTCCCATTTTCATATTAAGCCTGGCGTTTATAATTTTGGTTTGGGTAATCACTTTTAATCCGCAATGGGTGCGTTCATTTCTGTATGGAATAAACACGATGTTGCCAGCCAGGCAAAAGATTAAAAATTTGATCTCTTGTCTGGATAATTTTAGAGCTCAGGATTCAAGGAACATGCTTGGTTTTAGCATAGTTTGGTTTATCATTATTTTTTTTCAGTATCATGTAGTCATTCTGGCGTTCATAAATATATCGGCAATAGATTCATTGTGGGCTGTAAGTGCGCTGCTTTTTACAAAAGTGGCTTTACCTATATCTTTTGCGGATTTGGGAATTCGGGAAGGAGCTGCAGTGTTCTATTTCATGCTCTATGATGTTCCTAAAGCAGTAGCATTCAATTCCGCCTTAATCATATTTGTCATAAATTTCTTAATTCCTGCATTGGTCGGAAGTTACTTTGTTTTTAAACTTAGGTGGGATTTGAAAAATAGTCATTTGCTAAATGAATAATATTATTTAACTTATCATCTTAGAATTTATCAAAGTGAGAAATTTGGGAAGTGGTCCTCTGAATGGAATTCATCTTTCTGTTTTTCGGAATCATTTATTTTGTAATCATTTTATTTTTTTATATTGGTTTGTGCCGATTATCGAATA
>CAZVKP010000088.1:0-9799 GCA_964627635.1 uncultured Calditrichaceae bacterium
TCCGATCTTGCAAATGCAATTCTTAAGGGGTGCCTGTCTCTTAAAACAAATAAATAATAAAAAATAATGAGAACAGCAATGATGGAAAGTGCTGTAAAAAAAACCGTATTACTTATCCTAATCCCGAAAGCAATACCGGGATTTTCAACGAATGTCAGCCGAAAGAAATCTCCAATAACCGATACCGACCGAAAGGGTTGGAGATAAACCTTTGCCAAATATTTTGTTAATTGATCTAAAAATAAAATACCAAGAATAATTGCTGCAACTAATTTTAAATGAGAATATCGGTAAAATACCTTTGTGACCAACTACTTTCTCCGGGCTTCTTTCTGTTTACACGGAACACAAATACGTGTTGTTGGAACTGCCTTCAATCGATCTTCGGAAATATCATTTCCACAAACTCGGCATTTTCCATACTCTTCCATGCTAATTGCGGTAAGGGAACGATCAATTTGTTGCAGATATTTTTCTTCACGAGATAAAAACAGGAATGCTTTTTCTCTTTCCATGGCATCAGTTCCCTGGTCAGCCATATGAAAAGAATATCCCGAATTATTTCCGGCACTGGCAGGACTTTCCATTGCAACTTCTCTCAGATGTTCCATCCGTTCCAGTACTTCTTTTCTTTTTGTCAGCAATATCTTCTTGAAATAACCTAATTTTTCCGCATCCATGTCTAACTCCTTTATTACAATTAATTTTGTTTAATTCTTTTGAGTGAAACTAAAAACTTGTCGTTATTGATCAGGATTTCTTTTAATATATCCCCTTCTTCAAAAGTAGGGCTCAGTTCTGTTGCTAAGGTCTCAGTCTTTATATATTCGGTCATACTTTGAATTGCTTTATCCATTTTTTCAGTGGCATTGTAATATATTTCTATTCTATCTGTCACCTCAAATCCAGCTTCCTTTCTAAGATTCTGAATCCGATTTACAAATTCTCGTGCACTGCCCTCCATTTCCAGTTCCGGTGTAATTTCCGTATCCAAGGCTAACACTAACTGATCTTCACGAGCCACTGCCAGATTTTCACTCTTTTTTTCTTCTAAAATTTCCACTTCATCTTTTAACACATGAAGTTCCCTGCCTTCCAGATCTATGGTCAATTCACCATAACTTTCCAGTCTATTAATTGATTCTTCATTGAGATTTTCTACAATTTCTGCAACCTTTTTCATTAACTTGCCAACTTTCGGACCTAATTTTTTATAATCCGGTTTAGCCTTTTTTAATACAATATCGCTGATATTTTCAGTGACTTCAATGTTTTTCACATTGATTTCATCTTTAATAGTCGCACTCATATTCAAAACTGCCTGCCTGGACATTTTACTCTCCGAGGCAACAATAATTTTTGGAAGTGGTTGTCGAACTTTAATCTTCACTTCATTCCGTAAAGACCTGGCAAGTGAAACTGTTTGCTGTGCCACTTTCATGTTTTGCACCAGATTTACGTCCTTATGTTTCTTCATTTCTTTTGTTACTTCCGGGTAATCCTCCAAATGCACCGATTCGGGCATTTCAGCCGTCTTTAGATTAAGATAGAGGTCATCTGCAATGAAAGGCACAAACGGTGCAATTAGTTTGGCGGTTGTTAACAGTACTTCATACAATGTTTGATATGCAGAAAGCTTATCTTCATTCATTTCACCCTTCCAAAAACGACGTCTGTTTCGACGCACATACCAATTGGAAACATCATCCAGAATAAAATCTGAAATGGCACGACCTGCCCGGGTCATATCGTAATTATCCATGTGCTCATTTACATATTCCACCTTAGAATAAAGTAATGAAAGAATCCAGCGGTCAATCTCCGGCCGCTTCTCAAATGGAATTGATTTTTCCTTTCCGGCAGTAAATTGATCAATATTGGCATACAGGGCAAAAAATCCATAGGTGTTAAACAAGGTGTCGAAGAATTTTCGGTTTACTTCCTGAATTCCATCCGTGTCAAAACGCTTTGAAACCCAGGGAGCACTCACTGTCACAAAATACCATCGAAGCGGATCGGCACCGAATCGGGAAATAATTTCTTCGGGAATTACCGCATTGCCACGAGATTTGCTCATTTTAAAGCCCTCTTTATCCAAAATCAATTCGTTTACCACAATATTTTTAAACGCCGGTTGATCGAATAACATGGTTGATATTGCAAGCAGTGAATAAAACCAGCCACGTGTTTGATCTACACCTTCACAAATAAAGTCTGCCGGGAAATTTTCCTTGAACACTTTCTCATTTTCGAAAGGGTAATGCCACTGAGAAAATGGCATGCTCCCCGAGTCGAACCAAACATCAATTACTTCCGGCGTTCTTTTCATTTCACCATTGCATTCGCCGCATTTTATAGTAACCCGGTCCACATGCGGTTTATGAAGATCGACATCTTGAGGGAGGTCTTTGCCGAGTTCCTTTAATTCTTCAATACTACCGATCGCCAATTGGTGATCGCAATTCTGACAAATCCAAATATTCAATGGAGTTCCCCAAAACCGATCCCGCGAAAGCGCCCAATCGACATTGTTTTTGAGCCATTCTCCAAACCGCCCTTCACCAACCTCCGGAGGATACCAATTAATCTGATTATTATTTTTCAACATATTTTCTTTGAATTTTGTGGTACGGATATACCAGGAATCCCTCGCATAATAAAGTAGCGGTGAATCGCAGCGCCAACAATGCGGATAGGTATGCTCGACGGTTTCCTTGCGATATAACCGATTTCGCTCCTTGAGATTGCTAATGATTTCAGGATCTGCATCTTTCACAAATTTATTTTTAAAATCTGTCACATTTTCTTCAAACTCACCCATCTGATTGACAGGTCTTACCACGGGCAAATCATATTTTTTCCCAACTTGATGATCATCTTCGCCAAATGCGGGAGCAATATGCACAATTCCGGTTCCATCTTCTGTTGTCACAAAATCTCCCAATACCACATAAAACGCATCCCGATCTACCGGATCAAAATCAAAAAGCCTGTCGTAACGCTCGCGCTCCAGTTGCCATCCTTTCAGTCTTTCAACGATTTCGAACTCTGTACCTAAAACCGGATTTGCTCGCGCCTCGGCAATAATATAGGTCTCCCCTTCTGTTTTTACTTTTAGATATTCAACATCTGGGTGAACTGCTAAAGCCACGTTAGAAATAAGGGTCCAGGGCGTAGTCGTCCAAACCAAAAAATAAGTATCCGGTTCATCACTTAACGGAAATTTAATATAAATAGACGGATCTTTCACCTCCCGGTAGCCTTGAGATACTTCGTGGCTTGAAAGGGGTGTTTCGCAGCGGGGACAATATGGTAAAATTTTAAATCCTCTATAGATCAAGCCCTTTTCATGAAAATTTTTAAGTATCCACCAGATTGTTTCGATATAATCATTTTCAAATGTAACATAAGGATGCTCCAAATCCAGCCAGAATCCAATTCGGCGGGTTAAGTCGTCCCATTCTTGCTTATAACTAAAAACACTTTTCTTGCACTGTTCATTAAATTTGTCAACCCCGTACTCTTCAATTTGGGCTTTACCTTCAATACCCAACATTTTTTCTACTTCAATTTCCACCGGTAATCCATGCGTATCCCACCCGGCTTTACGATTGACAAAAAAACCTTTCATTGTTTTATAACGGCATACAACGTCCTTAATTGTCCGGCTCATTACGTGATGAATTCCCGGTTTTCCATTTGCCGTGGGCGGACCTTCATAGAAAACAAAAGGTGAAGCCTTCTCTCTATTTTTGAGCGTTTTTTTAAATATTTGATGGCTTTCCCAGTATTTTAAGACATCTTGCTCAATTTGATTTAAGTCCACTTTTCCGGTTCTTTGGTTGAACATCAGGTCCTCGCCTTTTTTCTAACTATTTCCTAAATAAATATGCGATTAACAGAATCAGTAAATTTAATATGATTAAGGTCGTTAACGGAAAGTAAAAAGTAAAATTTTTTCGTTTTATGATTATATCCCCCGGCAAACGACCAACGTAGGGGATTTTGTTCGCAAAAAACATAATGATTCCGATAACAACAATAATACCGCCAATGATGATTAATCCCTTGGCAAACGATTGAACAGGAAACTGATTCATGATTCTTTACAAATTTTCAATCACTCGCTTCATTAAAAGGGTTAATCGAGGTTGTGCTTCGTTTGCAGTCTTAATTATATCCGCAATATCCGCCGGCTCAAGTGCATCCGGAAAACATTCATCGGTAATAATGGAAACACCAAACACATCCAAACCCATATGCTGCGCGACAATCACTTCAGGAACCGTGGACATACCAACCACATCCGCGCCAATTCCCCTTAGAAAACGATATTCCGCTCGTGTTTCCAAGTTCGGACCGGTAACTGCAACATATACGCCTTTTTGCACTTTTATTTTTTCATCAAGGGCAATGTTTTCTGCCAATCTAATCAACTTTTTGCTGTAAGGTTCCGACATATCCGGAAAACGAGAGCCCAATTCTTCATCATTCGGACCGATGAGTGGATTACCTCCCAACAAATTAATATGATCATCCATAATCATAATATCGCCTTTTCCGAATAAAGGATTCATGCCTCCGGCTGCGTTTGAAATCACTAATGTTTGTACTCCTAAAAACTTCATCACCCGAATTGGAAATGTAATCTGCTGCATGGAGTATCCCTCGTAATAGTGGAATCTTCCTTGCATAGCCACCACCGGCCGATCCGATAAATGTCCAAAAATCAGTTTACCCTCATGAGTCTCAACAGTAGAAATCGGAAAGTTTGGAATATCATGATAGGATAATTCCAGAGTTTTGTCAATCTCTTTTGCTAATTCGCCTAAACCTGTCCCCAATACAATTCCCACTCCCGGCTCAAGAGCGGTGCTTTCTCGGATAAATTTTATTGTTTCATCAATTTTCTGTCTCAACTCAGTCATAAAATCCTCAGTCGTTAATGGAATTATTTCTCTTTCTCATCCTTATTTTTTAGCTTTTCCCGTAATTGTTCTGTTGTATCTTGCAATTGTTGTAATCTGTTTTTTTCTTGAGCAAGCTGTTCCTGCAATTGATATTCGCGTTCGCGGAGATATCTTATTTTTTCGATTGCAATCCGTTTGTCTTTTTCTTGCCCTTGTAATGCAAAATAGATACTACCAGCAATTGCTCCGGCCCCGGCAGTAAAATAAGGCGGTATGTCACCTATTTCGGCAAACCAAAACGGTAATCCGAGAACCAAACCACCGGCACCTCCAATTACCAGCCCTCCTAAACCATATCCCCAGGTATTTTTACTCGTCTTAAATTTTTCAATTTCGGCATCGCTTATCGGATTACCTTTGATATCGTAATATCGATTCAATTTCTCAACGCGCCGGATATTTTGGAAGTCAATGCTGTGTTCTTCGTGATCGGTAACCGATACATAAGTGAGTTGCTGGCCATCAATATTTGTCACATAAACCTGGTCATTCGTTCCATTTTGAAAATAGAGTTTTAGATTTTGATCTTGTTCCACATCCGAAACCATCAAATTGCGGTTGCTGCTACAACTAATCATGATAATAATAAGAGTAAAAATTATTGATATTTTAAAGGGATTTCCAATCATAAAGTCGCCTTTATTTCTGTTGTTTTTTGTCTAAATTTTTGATGAGCTCATCAATTTGAATTCCCTTTTTGAAAAATTCATTCAAATCGTCATCTTCTTTCAGTTTATTTTTGGTTTTTTTTTCATTTTTATCCGATTCTTCACTCTCCCCTTTTTCCTGCTCGTTTTTAGTATTATCACTTTCAGTAAACTCAGAGGCAACGCTCACTTTCTTCTGCTGACCCTCCTCATTTGATTCTTCGTTTTCATCTCCTTCGTCTTCTTCTGCTAATTCAATATCCGCACCTTCTTCTAAATTATTGCCGTATTTTGCTTCGCCCAGTTCACTATGCTGATTTTTCTCCTGAATTGCGGTACCTTTTTTGCGGGATCTGGCTTTTTCCAAAAATTGATGCGCCTCCTCCGGAAGGGCATCGTCAATTTCCAGAACTGACAATAGCTCAATCTGCGAAATCAATATTTGGCGTAAGCGATTGATGAAAGATTCTTTTTGGCTCCGCAGTGTACTCACTTCATCGCGCATTTGACGGGCTTGCTTGCGAGCCATTTCCACAATTTCGAGTGCTTTCAATTCAGCTTCTTTCGTGATAAGGTCTGCCTGCCTTTTACTGCTTTCTTCAGACTGTTTCTTTACTTCCTGAACATTAAGCAAGGTTTCCCGCAAATTTTTCTCTGATTCCTGATAATCCTGTAGTTTTGTTTCCAGCTCCACAACTTTACGGTTCAAATTTTTATTATTTTCAAGTACTTGCTCATATTCATCCGCTACCATTTCCAAAAATGTCTGCACCTCAATAGGATCAAATCCGCGGAGGGTTTTTCTAAATTCCTGTTTCTTTACATCTAACGGTGTTAGTTTCACTTTATCTAATCCTTAAATTTAATATAATTACTTATAAATTTATCTAAACTTTATTCTTACTTATAGAAGATTCAGAAAGTTCTGAATTGAGATCAATTCATTTGTCTGGGTCCGAATATTGCCGTTCCGATTCTTACCATGTTTGAGCCTTCTTCAATTGCAAGTTCAAAATCCGAAGTCATTCCCATCGAAAGAACACTCATTTCTACACCGGAAATTTGTGCTTTTTTGATTTTTTCGGATAATTCCCTTAGTTTTTTAAAGCACGGTCTAACAGCCTCTTGGTCATCGCTGAATAAACCAATAGTCATTAATCCTTTGATTTGAAGATATTTTAATTCCGAAATTTTACCAATTAAATCCAATGCTTCTTCGGGGTCACAGCCATATTTTGACGGTTCGCCACTGGTATTCACTTCTATCAAGATGGGCATTATTTTATTAACATATCCACATCGTTTTTCCAATTCATTTGCAAGTCTAAGACTATCCACAGATTGTATCATATCATATAACTGTATTGCATCTTTTACTTTATTCCGCTGAAGGTGTCCCACCATATGACAAGTTACTGGTTTTATAAATTTTCGCTTTTGCTGAGCTTCCTGAACTTTATTTTCCCCAATTATTTTAACCCCCGCATCAATGGCTAAATTGATTCTGTCGGCTTCAACCAGTTTGCTCACTGCGATTAGTGTTACATCTTCCGGTTTTCTTCCAATTTTTTGAGCGGCATTAAAAATTTTTTCCTGCACTCTTTTTAAATTTTCAGCAATATCAACCATGTGACTAACAGGAAAATATGTTTAAATTCTATTGACTTCTTCCATGACATTTTCTTGACAATTCGGTGTGCATTCCATTGCAGATAAAAAAATGAACAAATGTTTCTTATAATAGTGTGACTTACTCTACAAATTAAATTAATACTTTCTTATTCATCAATATGAACCCCCATTTCAAAACAGTAGAATTAAATCTTTTTTGAACTATTTATTTGTGTCCGTTGGGGGTTGGAAACCAAATTGTTTGCCGGTTCCCAGATTACCATGCATTTTAATTTCACCATATTGAGATTCATATTTTTTAACATTATCTTCCAATGCGCTCAACAAGCTTTTTGCGTGTTGAGGCGTCATAATTATCCGTGCATAAACTTTTGTTTTGGGCACACCCGGAAGCAAACGAGTGAAATCGATGACAAATTCTGCAGGAGAATGGGTAATAAGAGCTAAATTAGAATATATTCCCTCAGCTTGCTCAGGCGGTAATTCGATATTAATTTGTTGCTGTTGCTGTTTTGAATTTGGGGTCGATGGTTTTGATTCCATTTTTTAACCTATACATTTTCGTTGCGGGTATTAAGATTTAGTAAACACAAAATTTACGACTATGATTAAATTAAGTCAAGAAATCTCTAATTTAGCCATTTCGGAATTAACATTGAATTTAGTAAGGTTTTTTAAATATGGCTAAGATACCAGAATATTTAATTGACAGAATACGAGAATCGACAGACATTGTAGATATTATATCCCGTTATGTGGCTATAAAAAAACAGGGCCGAAATTACAAAGGAATCTGTCCATTTCATACCGAAAAAACACCATCTTTTACTGTAAGCCCGGATAAACAAATATTTTACTGCTTCGGCTGCGGTGCAGGTGGAAATGTATTCAATTTTTTGATGCGTTATGAAAAATCAACATTTCTTGAAGCAGTTAAAAAATTAGCGGAAGAAACCGGAATTGAATTACCAAAATTTCAGGAAGATCAAAAACAAATTAGCGAGTATGACCGATTATTGCGCGCAAATCAATTTGCCGCGGATTTATATCAAAAATTACTTAAAGACAATTGGAGCGGTTTAAGTAACTATTTGGAAAATAGAGGATTATCTCAACAAACTCTCAGTTTCTTTAAAATTGGCTATGTCCCTAACAAATGGGATAGCTTGTACAGTGAGGTTCAGGCAAAAAAAATGTCTCTGGATCCGTTTATAAAATCCGGGCTCATCTTACAAAGCGAAAAGGATTCTTCCCGAAAATACGATCGGTTTCGGAATCGTTTGATGTTCCCGATTCATAACATGTCGGGACGAATTGTTGCTTTTGGCGGACGGGCACTTGCTGATGATCCCAAGGCTCCCAAATACTTGAATTCCCCCGAAACACCAATTTATAAAAAAAGTCAACTACTTTTTGGTCTTTATTTTGCAAAAGAATGGATTCGGCAGGAAGATCATGCCATTTTTGTAGAGGGATATATGGATTACCTGCAATTATTCCAAAATGGTATAAAAAATGTTACTGCTACCAGTGGAACCGCTCTTACCGATGAACACGCAAAGCTGATTCGACGGCATACCAAAAAAGTTGTTCTCTGTTATGATGCAGACAGCGCAGGCATCAATGCAGCTCTTCGGGGTGGGCAAATTCTTTTCCAAAATGATTTGGATGTGCAAATTTTAATTCTGCCTGAAGGTGAAGATCCCGATAGTTTTGTTAAAAATCAGGGAGCTTCTGCTTTTTATGCACTTCTAAATGAGGCACAAGATTTCTTTAATTTTAAACTAAATCATCTAAGTGAAAAGTCCGGGAAAGAAAATATTTCTCAAAAAACTGCTGTAGTCAATGAACTTATCGACTCACTGGCACCCCATCCTGATTCTTTAAAACAAAATTTTTATATAAATATATTATCTGAAAAATTTAGTTTACAAGAAAACACCCTTCTTAGTGAACTTCAAAAAAAGAAAAAAATTTATAACAGACGGGAAAGAAAGTTATCACAGGATCAGAAGAAAACACCAGAGATTTCCAAATCTCTATTAAAATTAACAGGCGCTTGGGGAGCCGAAAAAGACATTATCATTCTACTGTTAAATCATTTTAAGGAAGTTAAAGGATTTGTATTTAAGATTTTAGACTCTGATGATTTTTTAAATGATGAATTTAGAAAAGTATATAATGTCATCGAATCACATCAGGAAACAAATCCCGAGGATTTGATCCATTTGGTAATTTCCACTGTGGAAGACGAGAAAATTCTCAGCTTACTTACTGCAGATTTACTGAAAGAAATACAGAATCCGGAGAGGTATTTAAATGACTGTATTGAAATAATTAAAACAACTCGACACAAAAATAGAATCGATTATTTGCGCCAACAACTAAAACAGTATTCTCCACAGGACAATGAATACAAAGATATTTTAACTGAAGTGAATCAAAATCTCAAGCAAATCCAAAATATACGAAAACTGTTCACTGAAACTGAGTGATGCTTGTTCCTAACGCTCCATTCCGTTGACAATTCCTTAAAATGATTGTAACCTT
>CAZVKP010000089.1:0-9791 GCA_964627635.1 uncultured Calditrichaceae bacterium
AAATCTTGCCCTCCACAATCTTGCCCTCAAATGGCGGATATTGCCATTTTTCATCTTCAGTCACCTTCACGGTATCCACATGGGCATCGAACATGATCTTTACCGGACCGTCGCCAATCCGCCCCACCGCATTGCCCAGGGAATCCGAATAAACCTCATCAAATCCGAATTCACGCATCTTTTGCAGAATGAACTCCACAATTTCCTTTTCTTCACCGCTATAACTACGGATCTGAATAAGGCGCTGCAATAGTTTGAATAATTCCGATTGATTATTTTGAACCTCGGTCGAAAGGGTCTGCCGCAAGTCTGAATTGTATCTCATCTTGATTTCTCCGGATACATTGGAAATCTAAACATCCTTTTCACAATTATGATACAAATAAAGTGAATTAAAATGAAATAGTAAATTTAATTTTTGTGTTATGTCCTTTACTCAGCATATTATAAGAATCTTAAAATTTTTGTATGATGTGGTGATTATTATTATACCTCATCCCCTTCTCCATATTGGAGAAGGGGAAGGGGGTGTGCAATTTTCATACTGATCAGCATAAATATCTGGGGGATGGGGTTGAGGTTCATCTTAAATTAAATTTTTATATTTATTAAACAAGCTGAGCTAAAGGCATAATAAATTTATTTTTATGTTATGATAATGTTTTTGAAAGAGATTTGCGTGATTCGTGAGGGTGATGCGTGATACATAAAATGCATGTATCAATGTTTATCAGGAAATTCTTGCCCCATTTTACTATTTTTGAATATATTGAATGTGTTTTGAAAATTTTGACAAATTGAAAATCACAAAACGGAATAAGACATGTCTGATAAAATGCGACCCGTTTCCTTCTCGCGGTTAATCCATTGGATATTGGAAGAATATACTCGTCACGGCGCGATATTCAATATACCCGCTTCAAAATTTTATTATCCGAATAACGGCACGAAATGGTATATAATGAATGAGCAAATGGATACTCCCTTGGGACCCGCAGCCGGACCACATACCCAACTTGCCCCAAATATTGTCTGCGCTTACTTGGTGGGAGGACGTTTTTTTGAACTAAAGACTGTGCAAAAACTGGATCAACTGGATATCGACAAACCGTGCATCGACATGGAGGACGAGGGTTACAACGTGGAATGGTCTCAGGAATTGACACTGGAGCAATCATATTCGGAATATGTCAAAGCCTGGTTCATTCTTCAACTGTTGAGAGAATTGTTTCCGTTCGCCTCTTCAACAGAACGCGGTTTCATCTTTAATATGAGCGTGGGATACGATCTTGCAGGAATTCAAAATCAAAGAGTAGATCGGTTTATTGAAGGATTGAAGGATGCGTCAAATCAAGAACAGTTTCAATTATTTAAATCTGTTTTGAAGGAAATTATAACATCGAAGGAATTTTCCAATAAATTCAATAAGAATTCCGATCAACAAACAATTCTCGGTAAAAGTCCTGAACAACTGTTGGATCTAGGAGATTCCATCTCCCCGAATATTTCTAACTCAGTCACTCTATCCACCATGCATGGATGTCCCGCCAACGAGATTGAAGCAATTGCAAAGTATTTGATTTCTGAAAAAGGACTGCACGCTTATGTGAAATTGAACCCCACACTCTTGGGTTACCAAACCGTAAAGGAAGTTTTGGACAATCTGGGTTACGGTTATATGGAACTGGATGCGGCTGGATTTGACCGTGATCTGCAATTCAAAGACGCGATACCAATGATCAAGCGCTTAAAATCATTCGCAAAGGCACATGGCAAAGATTTCGGTGTTAAGCTTTCCAATACACTGGGAATGAAAAACCACAAGCAGGTACTTCCCGGAGATGAAATGTACATGTCCGGTCGGTCGCTGTTTCCGCTCACCATTAACCTGGCATACCAACTGGCATCTGAATTGGACGGTGATCTGAACATTTCATATTCGGGAGGTGCGGCACAGTACAACGTGTGGGATATTCTGGAAACCGGTATTTATCCGGTCACATTTGCCACCGACCTGCTGAAACCCGGCGGATATGAACGGCTTTATCAAATGGCGGAGACAGTTGCTTCCAAATCGAAAGGAGATACACCACCTGAAAAAATAAATCTATCCAAATTGAAAAAACTTGCTTATCAATCGCTGACTGACAAAAATTATCAGAAAAAACTAAGGCAGGTTGACACCCTTAAAATCCCGGATGCGCTACCGGTATTCGACTGTTACGTTGCGCCCTGTACCGTTGCCTGTCCCATTCACCAGGATGTGGCTGAGTATATCCGATTGGTGGAAGAAGGTCGATATGCAGAAGCCTTTGAGGTGATCGTGGCGAAAAACCCCCTACCCCATATTACGGGTTATATTTGCGATCACCAGTGTGTGAACAAATGCACCCGCTGGGATTACGATGCTCCCCTTTCCATCCGCGAGCTGAAAAAAGTGGCAGCGGAACAGGGATATCCACTTTATCAACAAAACGCGAATTCGCATGAAGTTGATGCCTCAACCGGAAAACGAGTGGCGGTCATCGGTGCCGGACCTTCGGGCTTATCCGCTGCATATTTTCTGGCAAAGGCGGGTGTTCCGGTCACTGTTTTCGATCAGACGGAACAAGCGGGGGGAACCGTTCAGCACATTATCCCGGATTTCCGCCTTCCCCAATCTGCCATTGATAATGATATCGAGTTTATTCGAGACCAAGGTGTTCATTTCCAATTTAACAGCAATACCGAATTTTCAATTTCCAGCCTAAAAAATAGCGGCTTTAAATATTTTTATATAGCGATTGGTGCGGGAAAATCCAATCGATTGCCCTTTTCCGATCATCCCAAAGTTTTCGACGCTATTGAATTTCTCGATTCATTCCATAAAAAACAGCCACCCACCCTGGGTAAAAAAGTCGCTGTTATTGGTGGAGGAAATTCGGCGATGGATGGGGCGCGCGCAGCACTGAGATGTCCGGGAGTAGAAACCGTAACCATCATTTATCGACGCACCCAGGAATTTATGCCGGCGGACCGGGAGGAGTTCGATGCAGCAAGGGGCGAGAGTATTCAATTTAAGGAATTGTTGTCGCCGGTTAATTTTGAAAATGGCATACTACGATGTCAAAAAATGCAACTGGGTGAAACGGATGCTGACGGCAGGAGAAAAGTGGCTCCGGTTTCGGATAGCTTTGTGGATATTGAAGCCAATGCGGTGATCTCTGCTATCGGCGAGCATGTGGATGCCGACATCCTGGCACGGAACAACCTCTCATTGGATCATATTCATTCTACCGGAGGGATAGTGGAAACCGGCATCGAAAATGTGTTTATCGGTGGTGACGCCCGTCGGGGACCCGCGACGGTGGTGGAAGCCATTGCTGACGGACGCAAGGCAGCAGAAGAGATTCTAAAAAAAGAAAAAATCGAATTCGATTTTAATCCGGATTTTAGAAACAGGTTTGATCAAAAAGCACACCGGAATAGTGTTTATCAAAAGAAAGGGACCTTATTAACCACACAATCCGATAGCATAACCGATGAAGCCAGCCGCTGTTTAGCATGCAATTTTATCTGTAATAAATGTGTGGAAGTGTGTCCCAATCGGGCGAATATTCCAATAGGGTTTTCAACTGGTGATACTCAGTTCCGGGATCTATTTCAGATTCTACACGTGGATGAGCTATGCAATGAATGTGGCAACTGTGAGACCTTTTGTCCATATAGTGGATCGCCTTACAAAGAGAAGATGACACTGTTCGCAAGCAAAGCGGATTTTCTGGAAAGCCAAAATGATGGATTTTATTTTTTGCGGGAAGATGACGATACCTTCCGATTTGAATTCAGATACCATTCACATGCCGGAGAGATAGGCTTACTTAAAGATGGAACAATTATTTCGGATAGTGGCGACCCTGGAAATGAATCAGCAGTCCCGGAACAGTTGTACTATTTGCTCAGCAACCTCATTCAAAATTATGCCTATTTATTTTCTCATAATAACAATTAAAAAAGAGAACCCACCATGATTATCTTGAAAAATGCTCGAATTCTGCAATTCGATCCACCCAAAATTTCCAATAATACCGACATTGCGATTGAAGATGATAGAATTGTAAAAACCGGTGAAAATCTTGCAGATCAATATCATGACGCTTATGTGATGGATTTACAGGGGAAATATGTATCGCCGGGATTAGTCTGTTCCCACAACCACTTTTACTCAGCATTAGCGCGGGGAATTCTCGCCAACATTCCGCCATCCACATCTTTTGTGAATCATCTCCAAAATTTGTGGTGGCGGCTGGATCGTGCACTGGATGAAGAGGCGCTTTATTACAGCGGACTGATTGGTGCATTGGAAGCGATCAAAACCGGAACAACAGCCGTCATAGATCATCATGCCTCCCCCTCGTTTATCCGCGGCTCGCTGAATACCCTGAAAAAATCGTTCGAAAAAGTGGGATTGCGCGGGATTTTCGCATATGAGATCACCGATCGAAACGGTGAAAAAGGTGCAATGGACGGGGTTGCAGAGACAGTGGAATTTATTCGATCTTTGGAGAACGTTTCAAATGCCAATACACCACGACAGATTGAAAGCGCCATTGGTGGACATGCTCCGTTTACTTTATCCGATGAGACACTGAAACTTATGTCAGATGCTGTCGAAGAAACCAGACGGGGCATTCACATGCACGTCTCAGAAGACCGTCACGATCTCTCCTTTTCCCATCATCAATATCGAAAGGACCCGGTTCAACGATTAGCAGATTTCGGATTGTTGAATGAAAAGACCATCTTGGTGCACGGACTTTATCTCACTGAACAGGAAACCAACCTCCTCAATCAATCCGACGGTTTTCTGGTGCATAATCCCCGCTCAAACATGAACAATGGTGTGGGATATATGAACAATCTGCACAGGATTAAAAATCCGGTACTTGGCACGGACGGCATTGGCGCCAACATGTGGGAGGAATTGAAATTTGCCTTCTTCAAAAATAACGATGCCGGCGGCAAGCTGAATTTACCGGATTTTCCCGGAATTTTACAAAACGGAAACAAAATACTGGAACGTTACTTCGGACAAAAATTCGGACAGATTGAGGAAGGTTACACCGCCGATCTGGTCATCTTAGATTATCATCCGCCAACACCATTTTTGGAGGAAAATCTGGCGGGACACCTGATTTTTGGCTTTTCCTCCCGGGATGTGGAAACCGTTATTGTGAACGGGAAGGTCATCTTTCAAGATCGCCAGTTTAAAATTGACATTTCGCAAATTTATGCAGAAGCACAAAAGCAGGCAGAGCGGTTGTGGGGGAAGATGGATAAATTGTGAAAATTATTATTTAATAAAGATGGTTTTCGATAAAAAACAAATAAATTTTGCATCATTTTTATTACTCAACTACCAATCACGAGCATAATATTCTTTATAATTCGCAAATTCTTCTTCTAAATGAGATAATGAAATTTTGTTGAGATCAGACAATCCTTTTATCAATTCGCTATCAATTGATTTTCTTTCGGTTATTTTATATTTTTTCAACTTTAAAAATGGTATGAAATCTAACACTCTACTGAGTTTATCAGTTGATAAGACTTTGGTTTTTCCAAATTAAGTTTTTTAATTCAGTTTCTATTATATTTCGTGTCATTTTTATTTTTAATATTTCAAGAAAACAAACATTATATTTTCTCATTAATCCACATTTAGACTAATCTTCTGATACATCCGGTAAATCCAATTTACCATTTATAATTTTTTTTCTTTTGCTTTCTACTTCGGCAATAAATTGTTGAGCATCATTAAATTGTGAGCTGGCTTCCATTTCTGAGGGAATAGAAAAATCTTCATAATCATAATTTTGCCGCGTGTCAAAAGCGGAATGAGCTACTTTACTATAATTTTTATCAAAGATGCCAGTTTTTACAAAATATTTATCAAATAGGGAAAGTACGCCTGAATGTTTACTACTATCCAATTTAACAAGACTTAACACTGAACGAATTGCATTAAAAATAGCATAATATGTACTGTTTATGCTTCCGTCGTACATTCGGTTTTTTAACAAAAGATCCGCTTGATTTAATAGGTTCTTGGCTTTTTGAAGCCGGTGATCGGATATTTCGATATGTTCCTTCTCTAACATAACCGCACACCATTCTGTTCAATTTCCTGATAAAACAATGTCTTATACGCTTTGTTCTTTTCCCATATTGCCAGGTCCTTAATTATCGGAGAAATATAGATGCCGTGATTGATAGAATATTCCGAAGATAGCCCGCTTAATCGTTTTCTGATTGTATGGTCGAATTCTTGTACAATAATCAGAATATCGATATCGGAAAACTTTCCCGCTTGGTCACTCACCACAGACCCAAATAAATATTCTGCAACCAAGTTGTTTCTTAGTATTTTCTGAGTATCTTCTGCAAAATTATTAATTATTTCTTTAATCTCTTGTTTCATTATTTAATCCTATTTATTTAGACATAATATTAAAAAATATGTACATTATGCAAATAAAAAATATCGACGAAGCTAATCCTAACCTTTGGCGGGTGGTTTGAGCGACATCCATATAAATGTGTTGTTGCGAAAAGTACTATTTGTTAATCTTGAATATTTTATAAATTTTTGTTTTTTTCAATCCACCAATCAACAACCGGCACTACAATTTGTATAAATTAAAAATTCAAATGCTACTTTAGCTTAGGTCAATATGGTGATTATACCGAAAAATTTTACCTAAACTCTTCGCGACCATCGGAATATTTTGCAAATCTTCCCGTTTCACGTGAATGAACGTTGTTATGCCTTTGCCATGGCCAGCCCCCAAATTGAGTCTTGCGATAATCGTAAAAAGTTTGTTGAATTTCTGCCGCGGTATTCATGACAAATGGTCCGTGTTGTACTACAGATTCATTAATCGGTCGTCCCTGAAGCAACAAAAGGAACGCATCTTTGTTACCGTTTTCTATATTGACTTCCTGCTCTGCCAGTAATTCTATGGAATGATGGGGCATTAGCTCAATTCCCGCAATACTTAATTTAGAGCCCCTGTAAAAATAAAGTGTCCGGTTTACTCCCAGCGGTGCGGAAGGAATTGTCCATTCAGCATTGGATTCCAATTTGATCAACCAAATTCCCACCTCATTTTCAGGATCAACTGCCCATGAATCGGGGGCAGGTGCAGGCGCCACGACATTACCTATTTTTCCCGCAACAACGGTGTTTTCAATTAACTTTCCATTTTTATCTTTTTCAGTGTACACGGGAATTTCTTCTTCCCAAAGCATCGCATAATGAGGTTCAGCAAATTTTCGGGCTTTTGGTAAGTTCAGCCAAATTTGAAAAAGTTCTAAGGGATTTGCTTTATTTTGGTTGAGCAGGGGAAACATTTCAGAATGTTGTAGTCCTGCGCCCGCAGTCATCCATTGCACATCTCCGTTCCCGTACCTGCCGGACGCTCCGTGTGAATCGGAATGATCGACAAAACCGTTCAACACCACCGTTACTGTTTCAAAACCCCGGTGGGGATGTGCCGGAAATCCGGGTATTATTTCTCCGTGATACATCCGCCAGCCATCTTTGGTGGTAAAATCTTGTCCAAGATTTCTGCCCTCCAACGAAGCCGCAGGACCTAACTGATCGTTTCCTTCGGGATAATTATCAAGATGATGAACACAAAACAAAAACGGATCGCTGGTCTCCCAGGTAAATCCTAAGGGTTTAATATTGGAGATTAGTTTGTTGTACATTTTATAGCCCCATTTTTAATATTGCAATTTTTATTTTAGTATGCCGGTCAGCGACCGGCTTTACAACATTCAATCATCTAGAAAATTTTTCGCCGTTTCCTGAATCGCTTCAACAATCTGCTTGTAGCCGGTGCAGCGGCACAAATTCCCCGCGATTGCCTCTTTGATCTGCTCTTCACTTGGATGTTGATTGTCCTGTAATAACGCATATGCGGAGAGCAGCATTCCTGGTGTGCAGAAACCGCACTGCACGGCGCCGTACTTCAGAAAATTTTCCTGCAAGGGATGCAATTTCCCATTCTGCATTAGTCCTTCCACAGTTATGATTTCAGCACCCTGCACTTGTCCTGCTAGAATCAGGCAGCTATTGACGGCTTGTCCGTTTATCAAAACCGTACAGGCACCACATTCACCAATCGCACAGCCTTCTTTGGTACCAGGAAGACCCAAATCTTCCCGCAAAAGGTCCAAAAGCCGCCGGTTTGCCGGTGTTTCAATCTCAACAGCTTTACTATTAAGTGTGAATTCCAATGTTATTGTTTTTGGTTTACTCACGGTAATCACGATAAATTTGCTCTATTATTTGATAACACATTTGTTGCACTACCGGTAGTTTGTAGGGACCAGACCAGCGCAGTCCGGTAACTTCCAGCACCTTCTCTCCCAACTGTTGCGCCAGGTATTTAAAATTCTCAGATGTGGCATCTAATCCCTGAGCTTCCTGTTCCAGTTCCGGAAATCGAATTCCGATAGGAGTGACTGCTCCACAGGCAATGCGCATATCCCGTATTTTGGTTGTCTGAAATTTGATCAGGATTGCCAGGGTGATCCGGCTGATCGCCACACCCCGCCGCCGACCCAGTTTGTAAAAGGTGCCCCGGAGGTCCTCCGGAATTGGAGGCAAAACAACCGATGTGACAATTTCATCTGTTTCAAGCTGCACCTTATACGGTTTCGACAAAAGTTCCTGCAGCGGCACTTCCCTTATTTTTTTCTGCGATTGAATCCGCACAATCGCATCATAAACCAACAATGGCGGTACACTGTCCGCACAGGGGGCATTGTTGACAAAATTGCCCCCAAGCGTAGCGCGATTGCGAATCTGCACGCTCCCGATGGTTTTAACCGCCTTTGCCAGTAAAGGGTGTTCTTTTTGAATGATGTTGGATTGGCTGATTTCCGAAAATGTGGAAGCACCCCCGATGACAACCTTATTTTCTTCCTTTTTGATCCCTTTCAATTCTTTGAGACGGTGAATATCAATTAACCGCTCAACATTTTGAAAACGAGGCGCTTGCTGCTGAAATCCGGGTAGTATGTCGGTACCCCCGGCGAGCAATTTAGCTGAACCGTTTCCCGAGGCGAGTAAACCGAGTGCCTCCTTCAGTGTTTTGGGTCGATGAAATTCAATATCCGGTATCACAGCGCGCTCCCTCGTTTTAAATCTTCCGGTCGGAGTTTTCGTCTTAAAATTATCTCTTCAATATTAATAGGAAGATTGAAATAGCGTTGACCGGTGGCATTGGCAATTGCATTGGCAATGGCTGCCGAAGTCAGTTCCAATGTCGGTTCTCCCAAAGATTTTCCGCTGAACGGTCCGTATTCATCTCTACCTTCGATAAAATGTGGTACGATCTCACCAATATCCTTACTGGTGGGAATCATGATCTGGTCAAAATTAAGTTCTCGGATAAACCCATTGTGATTGCTGATCTCCTCCCACAGTCCGTAACCCGCGCCTTGCGTCACGCCACCATAGACCTGTCCCAATGCACCTAATTTGTTGATCACTGTTCCCGGATCGTGCACCGCTATGACCTTGTCCACGTAAACTTCGCCGGTTGCAATGTTGATTCGCACTTCCGCTACCTGGCAGCCATACACGTAAGTAAAATAGGCGGGACCCTGTCCCACCGTTTCATCCCAATGCACATTTGGTCCCGGATACCAGCCCAAAGCCGCCAGCGAGACTCCATTCTGATATGCCCGTTCACATAATTCGGGAAAGGAAATGTTCTTTTTTGTTGAAGATCTAAGGC
>CAZVKP010000090.1:0-9743 GCA_964627635.1 uncultured Calditrichaceae bacterium
TTTGAACACTTGCCGCATTTTTCTTTTGCAAGAGAAGCTGCTTGTGTGGCATATGCGTTATTGGTCATGAACGGGTCTTTTGCGCGTTCATAATAGAAAATAAAGTGGTTCCATGGGTGTCCTGTTATGTAATCTTCCAGGTCATATACCACGCCTCTTTGGTTCTTTGCAGTGCTGTATGCTTTTGCGAACAGTGAGTATACTGTGGCGTCATTGTTGAATCTCCTGCTAAGGCGAAAACAATAAATAAAATTTTGGGAAATAAATACAAAGTTGCTGCATCAGTTGGTCATTTAATTGACTTGCCTAAGACCAAGTTTGGTGTGGATATTGAAAATAACTTTAGTCCCCAATATGTAACTATACGCGGTAAAAATAAAGTTATCAAAGAATTAAAAGATAAGGCAGCTAAATCCGGTGAAATCCTATTGGCAACAGACCCGGACCGTGAGGGGGAGGCTATTGCTTACCATATTGCCGAGAAATTAAAAGAGGTTAATGATCATATTACTCGGATTGAGTTTAATGAGATTACCAAGGATGCGGTGTTGCGGGCAATAGAAAATCCTCGAAAAATTGATTCGGACCGGGTTAACGCACAACAAGCACGGCGGGTGATGGATAGAATTGTAGGGTATCAGGTGAGTCCTTTACTCTGGGAGACAATCTTTCGGGGCTTGAGCGCAGGACGAGTGCAATCGGTTGCACTAAGATTGCTTTGCGAACGGGAAAGTGACATTCAGGCTTTTAATCCAATTGAGTACTGGTCAATCGATGCCATTTTTGAAACTGATGCTAAGGAGAAATTTAAAGCACGCTTGATCAAAATTGGAAAAAATACGCTGGATCCCCAGAAATTCAGAATTAAAAACAAGCAGGAAGCAGAAAAACACCGTCAGAAACTTTTATCCTCTGATTACAGCGTTTCTCAAATTGACAAAAAAACCTTAACAAAAAAACCGCCGGCACCATTTATCACCAGTACATTTCAACAAGAAGCTTCACGGCGTTTCCGGATGACTACCTCCAGGGTCATGAGTATTGCACAACAACTTTATGAAGGTATTGATTTGGGTGATAAAGGGAATTTGGGATTAATAACCTATATGAGAACCGACTCCACTCGTATCAGCCAGGAAGCGTTAAGTAAAGTCCGAGAATTCATCACCGGCTCTTACGGCACGGAGTATTTGCCGCAAAAACCGAATTTCTTTGGGAAGAAAAAAGCGGCTCAAGACGCGCATGAAGCAATCCGACCAACCTATATTGATTCGGATTATGAACCCAAGAAATTAAAAAAATATTTAAACGCAGATCAGCTTAAAATCTATGAACTGATCTGGAGAAGATTTATAGCTTGTCAGATGAAACCGGCAAAAGCAGATAAAACCACAGTTTTTGTTCAAGCTGGAGATTACCTGTTTAAAGCCGAAGGCGAGATAATTACATTTAAAGGTTATCTGGTAGCCTATGGGGACCAGAAAGATGACACGGATGAAGAAACGAATCAGGAGAAAGATCGATTTGTTAAAATTCCCAAAGATCTTAAAGAGAATCAGATTTTAGATTTAAACAAATTATTGGTGGAACAAAAATTTACACAACCCCCACCCAGATACACCGAAAGCACGCTGGTAAAAACACTGGATAAATTAGGGATTGGGAGACCCAGCACCTATTCGCAAATTATATCGACGCTGTTTACACGAAAATATGTTGAACGGGAAGATCGCGTATTAAAACCGACCGAACTTGGACAAACTGTTAATAAACTTTTGGTAAATCACTTTCCCAATATTTTTAATGTGAAGTTTACTGCTGAAATGGAAGAAAATTTAGACAAAATTGAACAACACATTTCCAATTACGAAGACACATTGAGTGGGTTTTATCATCATTTTAAACAAACCCTGGATAAGGTTAAGGAACATAAAAGTGAAATTAAAAAAGAATTACAGGAAGAGACCGAAATAAAATGTGATGTTTGTGGACGCCCAATGGTTATCCGGTGGGGACGAAACGGTAGATTTTATGCTTGTTCCGGCTACCCGGATTGTAAAAATACCAAACCGTTGGAAGAGCAGGAAGAAAAGCTGACCGATGAAAAATGTGATTTGTGCGGTGCACCTATGGTTGTAAAGCGGGGACGTTATGGAGAATTTTTAGCCTGTTCAAATTATCCTGATTGTAAGAATACCAAACCGATCAGTACTGGCGTCAGTTGCCCTGAGGATGGATGTGACGGAGAAATTTTACAAAGGCAATCCAGAAAGGGTAAAATCTTTTACTCCTGCAGTAATTATCCGAAGTGTAAATTTGCGCTTTGGGATAAACCGTTAAATATTGCCTGTCCTGAATGTGAAAATCCTTTGATGGTGGAAAAAGTAACTCGTGCTCAGGGCTATCATTTACAGTGCCCGAAATGCAAGTATAAAAAGCTTGAAGAAGAACTAACTTAATGTGGGCAGATCTCGATAATTTCCTGGATTATATTCAAAGTGAACGAAGATACTCACGATATACGATCACATCTTACCGGGTAGATTTATCTCAATTTGTGGATTTTCTTGAATCGTCAGAAGTTTCCGGTCAAGTTAATCCCGAAGAAGTCGATACTAATCATGTAAAGCATTTTGTTGAAACGTTGTTTATTCATGGATTGAATAAAAAAAGTATTGCAAGGAAATTATCTGCTATTAAATCTTTTTTTAAATATCTCAATCGGAATCAAATTATCAGAAACAATCCGGCACAAGCAGTTTACAGCCCCAAGTTGGATAAAAACTTACCAGTTATTTTGGAAGAAAAACATGCTCGAAAGATTATGGATCTTCCTCCGGCAGATCAATTTAATGGAATACGGGATCGAGCGATATTAGAATTGTTTTATGGCTGCGGTATTAGATTAGGAGAATTAATTTCTTTAAGAATGAAACAAATTTACCTTCAAAGTAATTACATAAAAGTAGAAGGTAAGAGAGGAAAAGAGAGACTATTACCTTTAGGTAAATATGCCCGGGATGCTCTTCGAAAATATTTATCTGTCCGGGAAAGCGAGATTAAGGTTTTTAAAAATTCTGATATAGTTTTTGTAAATAAAAAGGGAAAACCACTTTATCCATTAGCAGTTCAGAAAATGGTGAAGAACTATTTAAGTCAGGTATCGGAGCAGGAACATTTGAGTCCCCACGTTTTACGCCACACTTTTGCAACTCATCTTTTGGATCATGGTGCTGATCTTTTAGCAGTGAAGGAGTTATTGGGTCATGCCAGTTTATCAACTACGCAAATTTATACACATGTTAGTATGGAACGCTTAAAAAGTGTTTATCAAAGTTCACATCCACGGTCTAAAAGAAGCTCTAAATAAATATATTAACCTATTAAGGAGGATATATGAACTTAAACATCACTGCCCGGCATTTCAAATTAAAGGACGATCTGAAACAATACGTGGAAGAAAAAGTCCAGAAGCTTGATCGATTTCATCCCGCAATACTGGACATGGACGTTGTGCTGGGATGGGAAAAGCAAAATCGATATGCGGAATTCAGAATTAATGTAAATAGCAAACAGATCGTCATTAAAGAAGTTTCTGATGAAATTCGAAAATCTTTTGATTTAGCATTAGACAGGGCAGAAAGGCAACTGAAGCGCCATAAGGAGAAGCGCCGTAAACCCTCCAAAAAAACTGTTGTTGTTTAACTTATTTTAAATAGATTTAAATATTGTTTTGAGTCCCGCCTTTTCTACCGGCGGGATTTTTTTTATAAACAATATTTTTATTGCAAAATATAATTGCATAGAACTATAGAATTTTTAAAATTATATATATTTTATAAGGAATTTTTAATGTTAAAGCGCTCGCTTACAGTTGGAACTTTTTACACGGATAACGCTAAAAAATTGAAACTGCAACTATTAAATTCGGACGCCGGATTCGAAAGAACAGTCAGTACTGCTGAACTCCATCGCCCCGGGCTGGCTTTAGCAGGTTTTATTGAAACGTTTACATATGATCGCATCCAAATATTGGGAAACACCGAAATTCGTTACTTAAACAGTTTATCTGACAAAAAAAGACGCGAGAGCCTTCAAGCTGTATTAAATTATGATATTCCGTGCACAATTATAACCGAAAGCAATGAGGTTCCTGCTGAGCTGTTGTCTATTGCAACACGAAGGCAAATTTCTGTATTTCGGACCAGCTTTGCAACAACAGAGTTTTCCCATTATTTGAGTGATTATCTGAATCACGAATTTTCTCCCAGTACTACAGTGCACGGTACTCTGGTAGATGTTTACGGAATTGGTGTGTTATTTACCGGGCGAAGCGGCATTGGTAAAAGTGAAATTGCTTTGGATTTGGTGGAACGTGGTCATCGGTTGGTAGCGGACGATGTCGTAATTATAACCAAAAAAGCCGAAGAAATTCTGATGGGTGAGGGACGGGAATTAGCAGAACATCACCTGGAAATTCGGGGACTTGGCTTAATTGATACTCGAAATATTTTTGGAATTCGTGCGGTTCGGGTTCACAAAAGGATTGAGGTAGAAGTCCAATTAGTAGAATTCGATCCGGATGTTGATTATGACCGAACCGGTCTCGATGCCCAGAAAACAACCGTCCTCGGTGTTGAAATACCGCTGGTGGTGCTTCCGATTAATCCTGGTAAAAACATTACGGTGATTGCCGAAACCATTGCCTTGAATCAATTGCTAAAAATTTACGGACATAATACGCCTGAAGAATTCAATAAACGATTGATGGAAAGAATGCGTCAACAAGAACGCAAACATCTTTTGGAACTTAAAATGCGCGATTTTCTGGACAAAGATTTTGAATAATATGATTGGTATAGTCATTTGTCATAAGTCCTTAGCAAAAGAAATTACTGCCACAGCCCGTTCAATTGTAGGGCATCAACACAATTTATTCCCTTTTTCCAATGACAAAATAGAATCCGGGCAACTCGTTAAAGAAGTTGAAACCTTGTTGGCATCCTATGATAATCCGGAAAATGTTGTTATAATGGTAGATTTACGAGGAGGAAATTGTTGGGCAGTAGCCAAGATGATTGCCCGAAATCATCCTGGTTACCATGTTTTATCCGGTGTAAATATGCCAATGGTTTTTTCATTCCTGACTAAAAAAGATAATCTTTTACCCGATGAACTTATTGAATCTTTAGAAAAAGATGCCCATCGTGGTATTGTGGGCGAGTAACCTTTACTGCCTTTTTCGGGTACATAAAATTTGAGTCAAAGATACATTTTTAAAAGAATTTTGTTGCACATTATTTAAGACAGTGCACTTACTGATCGGGAAGAATTAATTTTTTTTCTATTTATCTGTAACGATAAATGTTTAACATGTTTGCATTAATAATTACTTAAGATTATCAATTGTTAATGTTCACCACATTTTTTATATTAATTAATGATGGGGAAAAATATTAATAAACAGATTTTCTATTCATTTTGATTTTTAACTCTTCTAATTTGAGTTAAATATTTGTATTGAATAAAGTGAGAACCTTCAATAATTTTATATGAATCGCTTGAATCGAGAAACATTTTTCAGCCATATATACGAAGAAGTCACTCAAAGAACCGAGTCTAACCTTTCGGAATTTGCAACCCTCAGCAATCAAGCCGTTCGACGTTATACGGAACCGGAAGGTCCGCGAAGCCCCTTTGCATTGGATCGTGACCGGATTCTTTATAGTGGGGCATTTCGCCGTTACTCAGGAAAAACTCAGGTAATTTATTTTGCCTCACAATTGGATGAGATGCTTTCTTCCCGCAGCATCCACACCCTTAGTGTATCACAGGTGGCACGGACAATCGGTAAGTTTTTGGGCTTGAATGTAGAGTTAATTGAAGCCATCGCTCTCTCTCACGATTTAGGTCATTCGCCTTTTGGTCATGACGGCGAAAAATTTTTGTCAAAAATTTGTCAACAGTATAAGATCGGAGAATATCATCATCATATTCAAAGTTTGCATATAGTAGATCAGGTTGCGAAAAAGGGCAGGGGACTCAACTTAACGCTGCAAGTTCGCGACGGGATTTTGTCGCACGATGGGGAAGTTCATAACCAAAAGTTAATTCCTTATCCACAAAAATCAGAGTCGGATTTACAGGAATACGTTCAAAAACGCAAAGCGGGAAAACATGTTGAGATGATGCCGATGACATTGGAGGGTTGTGTTGTTCGAATAAGTGACACTATTGCTTATATCGGGCAAGATATTGAGGATGCCATTCGAATTGGCTTAATTGAAAGAGAGGATATCCCGAAGGATTTACAGGTGGGCTTAGGAAGCACAAACGGGGAAATTATTGATACCTTGGTGAAGGATGTTGTGTACAACAGCTATCATAAACCACACATCTGCTTTGGTGGAGATATTTCCGATATGCTTTTAAAATTAAAAAAGTTTAATTACCAAAATATATATCTAAGCGAACGCTTAAAAAAAGATCATCAGAAAATTGAAAGAGGATTTCAGTTACTGTTTGATATTTTTATGAAGGATTTAGAAGAAAATAACACGCATTCCGGAATATTATCGGATTTTTTAAATTCAAAAGATATTAGTTATTCTGAAAATACCAATAATGCTGAAAAAGTTCGCGATTTTATAGGCGGAATGACTGATAGATATTTCGTTGAAGTGTTGGAAGAACTGATAATACCGAGAGTAGATCTGATTCATTTGGAAAAGTAGAAAGTTGTATTGCATGGCTCGAATTTTGATGATATGCATCTTGCTGATTTCCTTCGCATTCTCTGTTAGCTACTCACAACCGAATGATCGGATGACACCGGCGCTGAAATGGCAGATTGGGGAGGAATTGGTTTATTCAGTCAAGTGGTCATTTGTCACACTTGGTCAGTTAAAATTACAAGTGCTTAGCAGTGATTCGGTTGATAAAAATAAAGTTTATCATTGCAGAATTTACATAGATTCAAATCCATCAATACCTTTCGTAGATATTCATGATATTTACGACAGTTATATTGATGCTGATGAAATTTACTCTCATATTTTTATCAGCTATGAACAAAAAGATGATTATTTACTCTATACCAAATATGACTTTAATTACCATCGAAAACAGGTTGCAATTTTCATAGAAAGGAGAACAGACCACACAAATGAAACACTGCTCGACTCAGTTGTAACAATTCCCGGCAAGGTTCAGGATAGTTTATCACTTTTATTTTTTGCCAGAGCAATGGTAAAAAACTGGGTTTCGCTCGAAATACCGGTTTTTGCGTATAATCAATTGGATACCACACAAATTAATTTTACCGGTAATAAAGTCAATTACGAGTCAAATGATCAGGAATTGAAAGGATTCTTTTTAGACGGAAGATTAAAATTTGTGGGAATAGCGGGGGTGAAGGAGGATTTTAAAGGTTGGTTTTCATTGGACAATCAAAAGGTTCCCATAAAAGCATATATGAAAGCATTTGTTGGAAGTGTGAAGCTTGAACTTGATGAGTGGAAGCATTGGAATGGAGAAAAATATTTTACTGAAATTGAAAAATGAACTTCTTTTTATTTGTTTTTCTTAATTTAAATTAAAACATTGTATCTTTCCGACTATAATATCTGTTTTTGGATAATAAATTATAGATTTTCATCAAAATACATTTGAAGCCTGTTTGTTGCTTTCTGGGTTATAACGGCAATATCGAAGTACTCCGAATCTGTGAATAGAGTAATTTCATAATGATATAGAGGGAGACCAATGAACTTTATGAGATTAAGTCTGCTAATCCTGTTGTTACTGACCTGCCATACTTTAAATGCTCAATTAATTTTGAGTGAATTGATGTTTGATGCGGATATTGATGAATTTCATAATGAGTTTGTTGAAATTTATAATAATACCGAAACGACGGTAAACTTGAATCTTTGGCGAATTGGTGACGACCTGGAACTTGATCAAGTGGTAGATGCAGGTTATGGAATGGAGCTTAAACCAAATCAATTTGGGGTGATTTTGGATGCCAGTTATTTTGATAATTCTGACATTTATGATAGCACTATTCCTTCAAATGCATTAATTGTTACTATTGAAGACGGAAGTTTCGGAAAATATGGTTGGTCTAATAGCGACCCCGAACCCGTATTATTAGTAAGTTCTACGGGTGACACAGTACAAAGATATACCTATGAACTGAATAATTCACCGGGTTATTCTGACGAAAAAATTTTCCTTAATTCAGATAATTCTCCTGGAAATTGGGACGATTCAAAAGTCTTTAGAGGCACTCCGGGAAAACAAAATTCGGTGACACCACTGCAATGGGATTTGAGTGTGGACTCATTGTGGAGCCACCCGAAATTTCCGGTAGAAGATAACGCATTTAAAATATTTGGATTCGTTCAAAACAATGGAACTGCCATAGTAAGCCAATTTTCACTTTCTGTTTTTGAGGATTTAAACGGGAATTCACAATTTGACAGCAATGAATTGATAAACGAAAAGTTAATTGCAGCAAACTTAGCGTTCAGAGATACATCAGAATTTAAAATAGAAATATTGGGTTTGAGTTCAGGCAGCCATAATTTGGGAGTATATGCAAATTTATCTGATGACCAGCAACCTGAAAATAATGTGAAATTATTTCCTGTTATAGTAGAACCTTTAGAAACACCGCTAATTGTTAATGAAATTATGTATAGACCACAGGTGGAACAGCCTGAATGGGTTGAACTGCTAAACCGGGGTGACAGGAAAGTTAACTTAAAAAATATGAACTTTTCAGATGCCCGTGATACTGTCAAAATTACAGATAAAACCCGCTATTTAATGCCCGGAGATTATTTGGTTATTGCTGAAGACTCTTCAATTCTAAATCAATATGATTTGCACCCGGCAATGTTGATTGTATTGAGTTCTTTTCCGGCACTGAATAACGATTGGGATAATCTTAAAATATTGAGTTTTTCGCATAGGATAATCGATTATGTTCCATATTCCAGCGAATGGATGAGAAGAGAAACCGCGGCTGGCGTGTCGTTAGAGCGTATCAATCCCAAACTCTCCTCACAAGTGGCAGATAATTGGGCTGCATCAGTAGATCCCGATGGTGGTTCACCCGGTCGACAAAATTCAATCTATATTGAAGAACCGGTGGAAGAATCCACAATTTCCATACATCCCAACCCGTTTTCACCCGACAGTGATGGGTTTGAAGATTTTACACTAATCAAATATAATTTGCCGGTACAAACCGCTTTTATTACTGTGGATATATTTGACATGCTAGGTAGAAAAATTCGGCGTTTGGCGGATCAAAAACCAGTAGGTTCAAGTGGTTCAATCATTTGGGACGGGCGGGATCAGAATGATCGAATTGGAAGGATTGGGATGTATATTGTGTTATTTAGGATGTTCGAAAGAGATCGGAATTTGTTTAAAGAGTTAAAGGCGACTTTAGTTTTGACCAAAAAGTGAACTTATTGGTATAACAAGAATCAAATTTCAATAACCATGCCTTCCCGCGCAGCGACGCACTCAATCGGAGAATCGGAAATATCAATAATTTCCCTGCATAAACTCTGTATTTTTTCGATTTTTTTGTCATTATGATCCGGATCGTGATGAAACAAGATCAGTTGTTTAACCTGACTTTTTAAAGCAAGATCCACCGTATAATTATAGGGTGAATGACCCCAGGTTACTTTATCCTGATACTCTTCAGGAAAAAATTGAGTATC
>CAZVKP010000091.1:0-9706 GCA_964627635.1 uncultured Calditrichaceae bacterium
GATATGCTTAGAACTTCCGTGAATGTGTGGAGCGATAGTTGCGGAACTGCAATTGTTGCAAAGACAGAGGGAGAAACTAATCTTAAAGTTATGAGAGGATATTCTGGGAATGGCAAATGAAAATTTATACTGCAATAATCTGTCAGGAATATAGTCTCAAAACCAATGAATCAACATTAAATGCGTAATTCGTAATGCGTGACACCCCACATTTTATTAAAATTACTATAGTTTATCTAAGTCGGGCAGTCATAAAAAAAGCGGGTTTAACCCCGCTTTTTTGGTGTCTACAATTTTAGAGAAATTTACTCCAAAACCACTACAGTTGATCGATCTCTTTTGCAATTTTAAAATCTTTTTCAGTTAATCCACCGGCATCATGCGTTGAAAAACTTAGTGACACCTGATTATAAACGTTAAACAGTTCCGGATGGTGATCATGTTCTTCCGCTAAATCCGCAACTTTGTTAATAAAAGCGATTGATTCTGAGAAGTCATTAAATTTCCACTGTTTCTTAATTGAATCACCTTCCAGTTTCCATCCATCAAGTGCTTTTATTTTGGACTGTATTTCATTCCTATCAAGTTTTTGCATAATAGCCTCCCGTTTGTTTTTATGAAGAAAAATGAATTACACCTTTTCAACATATAGAAATAACGAATGTTCCGACATAATAATACCGAAACCATGTAATTTTCCATACCACATCTTATGTCCACTTTTAAAAGTAATAATCGTTTTTCATTAGATTACCAATATTTCTTAATACAATAAAAGAATATCAAAGCTTGGGAATTATTTATTTTTTGGTTAAAATATGGTCTAATTTTAAGTGTGAGTAAACCCATACATCATAATTATAAAAAAGGGATAATGTAAAAATGGACGTTGAACTGCTTTCCCGAATTCAATTTGCTTTTACGGTTGGCTTCCACTACATCTTTCCCCCACTGAGTATTGGCCTGGGTGTTTTGCTGGTTATCATGGAAGCGATGTATTTAAAAACCAAGAATAAGTTATATGAGCGGATGACGCGTTTTTGGGTTAAAATCTTTGCTCTTACTTTTGCACTGGGAGTGGCTACCGGTATTGTAATGGAGTTTGAATTCGGAACCAATTGGGCAACTTACTCCAGGTATGTCGGGGATATCTTTGGTAGTGCACTCGCTGCTGAAGGAATTTTTGCCTTTTTTTTGGAATCCGGATTTTTAGCAATCCTCGTTTTTGGATGGGACAAAGTCGGTCCGAAAACTCACTTTTTTTCTACCGTTATGGTATCCCTGGGATCCATGTTCAGTGCAGTGTGGATTGTTATCGCCAACTCCTGGCAACAGACTCCTGCCGGTTATCACATTGTTGGCGAAGGTATGAATGCCCGTGCAGAAATTACGGATTTTTGGGAAATGGTTTTCAATCCTTCCACTGTGGATCGGTTAAGTCACACTCTGGGTGGTGCCTGGTTAGCCGGTGCCTTTTTAGTGATCAGTGTGAGTGCATATTATTTAATTAAAAATAAGCACATAGATTTTGCCAAGTCATCTCTAAAAATTGCATTGGTATTTGCATTCCTTGCTTCTCTTTTTCAACTGACAACCGGCCATCAAAGTGCTGTTGGGGTGAGTGAAAATCAGCCTGCTAAATTAGCGGCATTTGAAGCACATTTTGATTCATCTCAGCCAGCCGGCATGTATTTGTTCGGTTGGGTAGATGAGGAAAACCAGAAAGTAGATTATGGAATTAATATTCCCGGAATGCTGAGCTTTCTCTTGTATTGGGATTCTTCGAAACCTGTTATCGGATTAAACGAGTTTTCCGTTAATAACCACCCCCCGGTTAATCTGGTTTTTCAATCTTATCATTTTATGGTCGCCATAGGTATGATCCTTATTCTGATAAGTGTGCTGGGAATTTTTTATTGGTGGCAAGGTAACCTATTCAACAAGGTTTGGTTACTCAAAATTTTTGTCATTTCAGTGCTTTTGCCTCAAATTGCAAATCAATTGGGATGGTTTTCAGCAGAGGTAGGCAGACAACCCTGGATAGTGTACGGACTGATGAGAACATCAGAGGGTCTCTCTAAAGTGGTTTCAGCAGATCAAACATTGTTCTCATTAATTCTATTCATCCTTATTTACGCACTTTTATTTGTGCTTTTCATTTTCCTATTAGATCAAAAAATAAAACATGGTCCTGAAACTGAAGAAGACTTTGCATCCACATATGAACAAGAAAAACATATTGCAGAGAGTTTACCGCTTGGCAAGAAATCAAAACAGTAATTAATGGGTGATCGTCGTTGTAAAATTTGTAAACCAATTTGATAAGATTATGTTAGGAGTTCAGACATGGAATTTACATTTGACTTGAATACAATCTGGTTTATGCTCATCGGAATTTTACTAACCGGCTATGCAATTTTAGATGGTTTCGATCTGGGAGTAGGCGCTCTCCATTTACTGACTAAGACAGATACCGATCGTCGCATCATGATCAATTCCATTGGCCCTGTGTGGGACGGCAATGAAGTATGGTTGGTTACCGGAGGCGGCGCATTGTTTGCCGCTTTTCCTCACGTATATGCCACAGTCTTTTCCGGATTTTACACTGCGTTTATGTTATTTCTTTTTGTCATTATCTTCAGAGCTGTTGCTATTGAATTTCGGAGTAAACGCGAGAGTCGAAAATGGCGGCAAACCTGGGATGTGGCTTTTAGTATTTCGAGCATATTTATTGCGTTTTTAGCAGGTGTCGCACTTGGCAATATTATTCAGGGTGTTCCCATAGCCGAAAACAAAGAATTCATGGGAAATTTCTGGACATTAATTGATCCATACACAATTTTAGTCGGAATTACTGCAGTTGCTCTTTTTATGATGCACGGCGCCATATACGGGGTCATGAAAACTGAAGGTGAAATGCATGAAAAGCTTCGGGGCTGGGTAAATAACACTATAATATTTTTTGTTATCTGCTATGCAACACTTACCATGGCAACGCTAATTTATCAGACTCACATGGTTGCCCATTTTCGGGAATTTCCTTGGATATTTTTCATTGCACTATTAAATATGTTGGCAATTGCAAACATTCCTCGGGAGATTTATCACCGGAGAGATTTCCGGGCATTCTTGTCATCCTGCGCGAGTATTATCGCCTTAATGGCACTTTTTGCCAGTGGAATTTTCCCAAATATTGTACTGTCTAATCCCAACCCTGAATATAGTTTAACTATTTACAATGCTGCCTCTTCTGCAAAAACCTTAAAAATTATGTTGATTATCGCCATTATTGGTATCCCATTTGTATTAACTTACACAATTAGTATTTATTGGATTTTTCGGGGAAAGGTAAAATTAGATCCAATGAGTTATTAAAATAATTCAAATGTTTGAGAGTATAATAATTTAAGAAAAACCATTGGTAATCAGTAATCTCAAGGGAAGCAGGTCTACCTGTGAATAAGGAACAAATCACCATATTTTGGTTTCGAAGAGACTTGCGTCTGAACGACAATATTGGTTTGTACCAAGCATTAAAAAACGGATATCCGGTATTACCCCTATTCATATTTGATACAAGCATTTTATCTGATTTGGATGATAAAACAGATAAGCGTGTAGATTTTATTTATCGGGAATTAAAAGCCATTCACGAGAATCTTATTCAAGCCGGAAGTTCACTATTAGTAAAATACGGTAAACCACTACAAGTTTGGAAAGAAATTTTAGAAGAGTTTCAGGTGGGAGAGGTATATACCAATAGAGATTATGAGCCATATGCTAAAGCACGCGATGAAAACATTCGAAAGTTATTGGATTCTCAAAACATTCCATTCAAAACGTACAAAGATCAGGTAATATTCGAGAAAAAAGAAGTATTAAAAGACAACAACCAACCATACGTTGTTTTTACTCCTTATAAAAATAGGTGGCTGGATACTTTATCAGAATCAAACTTAGCTTCTGTGAAAGTTAAAGACTATTTTAATAATTTCATGAAAACCTCACCCATTCAATTTCCAAAGATAGAAGAAATAGGTTTCAGACAGTCGGATTTTCATTTTCCTTCAAAAGAAATAAATAAAGAGATCATTCAAAATTATCACAAAACAAGAGACTATCCGGCAACCGATGGAACCTCGCGATTGGGCATTCACCTGCGATTTGGAACAATAAGTATTCGAAAATTAGCTGGTATTGCCCAAAATTTGAACCAAACATTTTTAAGTGAATTAGTATGGCGGGAATTCTATATGATGATTTTGTGGCATTTTCCGCACGTAGTCGATCAACCCTTTAAACCTAAATACGCTAAAATTTCCTGGCGAAATAATAAGCAGGAATTCGAACGCTGGTGTGAAGGCACTACCGGTTATCCAATGGTGGATGCGGGAATGCGGGAACTGAATCAAACTGGATACGTGCATAACCGTGTACGTATGATCACCGCCAGCTTTCTGACCAAACATCTGTTAACCGACTGGAGGTGGGGTGAACGCTATTTTGCAAAAAAACTTCTGGATTACGAGCTGGCCTCGAATAACGGAAACTGGCAATGGGCAGCCGGTTGCGGTTGCGATGCGGCGCCGTATTTCCGGATATTTAATCCCACTACCCAGATCAAGAAATTTGATCCTGAGCATCAATACATTAAAAAGTGGAATCCCGAATTGGAAAGTGACGACTATCCGGCTCCAATTGTAGAGCACAAGTTTGCCCGGGAGCGGGCGTTGGAAGTGTTTAAGAATAGTCTCAGCCAATAGTATGCGATCGTGGACTACAAATTAGAGAGTAATTTGTTGACAGTTTTACCTACTATTCGGATATTGTAACCAAATTGATATTGGAGTAATTTTATGAAAAATAAACGGCAACAATTTCTCCAAGATGTCAATGAGGCTTACCGAGTGCTTCGTCGTAATAGAGAAGAGGAAGCTGACTTGGATTTGGAATTTCGGCAACTTGAGACTACTCTAAGTGATGGGCTTGAGGAGAATGAGAATTGGACCCAAGAAGGGGAAATTGACGCAGGTGATTAATATTTGCAATTATTTGTGCCGCTCTTCCAACACCCGAACCACCTCACTCAAATGAATTTCTTTTGCAGAAAGCAAAACCAACAAATGATAAATTAAATCTGCCGCCTCGTTTTTAAGCCGTTCCGTATCCGAATCCAACGCCTCGATAATCAGTTCTGTCGCTTCCTCTCCCACTTTTTGACTGATTTTTTTGATCCCGGCATCGAACAAATGATTGGTATAAGATTTTGGTTTTGGATTTTTCTTACGATCATCAATTATTTTTTCCAACTGAACGAGAAATTCGTTCGAAGGAACATTTTCTTCTGCAAAACAGGTATCGGCACCAGTGTGGCAAACCGGGCCGGCCGGATTGACCTTAATCAACAGTGTATCCGAATCACAATCCTCAAAAATCTCTTCCACGTAAAGAAAATTCCCGGAAGTTTCTCCTTTCGTCCAGAGGCGTTTCTTGGAGCGGCTGTAAAAAGTCACTTTTTTTTCATTCATGGTTTTCTGATAGGCATCCTGATTCATATAACCCAGCATCAAGACTTTGTTCGTTGATGCATCCTGAATGATTACAGGCAGCAAGCCACCGCCTTTTGAAAAATCGATGTTCATAATCTTACCGGAATATTCTGTTGTTTTAAATATTGTTTGAGTTCGGGGATTTTAATTTCGCCAAAGTGAAAAACACTGGCAGCCAGCGCTGCATCCGCTTTTCCGTTTTTAAAAACGTCTGCAAAATGCTCTTTATGTCCAGCACCACCGGAGGCAATGATCGGCACCGGCAAGCTTTCGGACAGCTCCCGGGTGATGTCCAGCGCAAATCCGTTTTTAGTGCCATCGTGATTCATGGAGGTCAGCAGGATTTCTCCTGCACCCCGCATCACTGCTTCCTTAATCCACTGCCGGGCTTTCAGATCGGTGGGTTTTCTACCGCCGTGGGTATGGACGATCCATTCCCTGCCAACTTGTTGGGCATCCACCGCCAACACCACGCATTGACTTCCGAATCTTTTTGCCAACCGATCAACAAGACCCGGATTCGCAACTGCTGCGGAATTAATCGTTACCTTATCCGCACCCGCTTCCAGTAATACAGCGACATCCTCTTCCGAGCGAATTCCACCGCCCACTGTGAACGGTATATTGATGTGCAGGGCAATTTGTTTTACCAATTTTGCAAATGTAGCTCGTTTTTCGATTGTGGCAGTGATATCCAGAAAGACCAGTTCGTCGGCGCCCTGCTCTGCATAAGATTTTCCCAGCACCACCGGATCACCAGCCGCCCGAATGTTTATAAAATTAACTCCTTTCACTGTCTGTCCATCTTTGATATCGAGACAGGGAATTATGCGCTTGGTCAGCATAAAAAAGGCTCCAGTTCACTTAATTGAATCCTGTTTTCATACAATGCTTTTCCAATGATAACCCCATCGACTCCCATTTTGTTCAACTTATGGATATCGGAAATTTCATGGACACCCCCACTGGCAATCAAAAATAAGTCCGGAAAATTTTGTTTAATATTTTGGTATAGTTGAAATGACGGACCGGTCAATACGCCATCTTTTTGGATATCGGTGCAAATGACATAATGAATACCTTTCGTTTGATAAGTTTGAAGGTGATCCATGATATCTATTGCACTCTGTTCTCGCCAGCCGCTCAAAGCAATCTTCCCGTTTTTGACGTCAGCTCCCAGAATTATTTTTTCTGCCCCGAAACGATCAATCCATGATTTCACCGAATCAGGATTTTTTACAGCAATGCTTCCTGCGGTTATCTGAGCTGCGCCGGAGTTGAATGCCAATTCAATATCGTCGTCAGATTGTACGCCGCCGCCAAAATCAATCTTCAGATTGGTATGAGTGGAAATTGCCTCCAGGGTATGCCAATTTACTATTTTCCTCTTACGCGCTCCGTCCAGATCAACCAGATGTAAATACTTTATTCCAGCATGTTCAAATTTCCTGGCAATTTCCACCGGATCATCATCATAAATCTTTTGAGAGTTAAACTCCCCTCTGGTGAGTCGAACACATTTGCCATCGATGATATCAATGGCTGGTATTATCTGTATCATAGATTCAAAAAATTTTTTAATATTTGCTCACCAACCGTGCCGCTCTTCTCAGGGTGAAATTGCACAGCATAAAAGTTATCCTTGTCCAAAGAGGCACTGAATGGAACGATATAGTCCGAAACAGAGGAAGTATGCTCCTCGAGTTCTGCATAGTAGCTGTGGACGAAATACACAAAATCACCCCCCTGGATGCCTTGAAACAATTTGCCTTTCAATTGATGAAGACTATTCCAGCCGATATGCGGAACTTTGTCTTTCGGTGGAAATTTTTTGACCTCGGTATCAAAAATGCCCAAACAATGGGTGTCATTCTCCTCTGAATAACGACACATAAGTTGTAATCCCAGACAAATTCCCAAAAGAGGTTTCTTATAATTTATTAACAGTGTATCTAAATTTCTTTCCTGTAAATATTGCATGGCAGAACTGGCTTCTCCGACACCCGGGAATATCACCTTATCCGCTTTAGAAATCAGATGCGGATCGTCCGTCACTACAGGATCAATCCCCAATCTTTGCAACGCAATTCTCACCGAATGAATGTTCCCGGCGTTGTATTTAACGATTGCGATCTTCATAGCGTCCCCTTGGTACTGGGAATTTGATAATCATCCTGCGAGCGCCGAATCGCTAACTTAAGGGATCGGGCAACTGCTTTGAAGATCGCCTCAATTTTATGATGCTCATTTTTCCCGGTGGCTTTAATGTGAAGATTACAGCGGGCGCTGTCCGCAAACGATTTGAAAAAATGATAAAACATCTCTGTTGGCATGTCGCCCACTTTTTCACGTTTAAATTCAGCACTCCATTCCAGCCAGCTTCTCCCGGAAAAATCCAGGGCAACTTCTGCCAGAGAATCATCCATGGGGATCACAAAGCCGTACCGCTGAATTCCTTCTTTGTCGCCCAATGCTTTATGAAAGGCTTCGCCAAGTGCAATTGCGGTATCTTCGATGGTGTGATGCTCATCCACTTCCAAATCGCCTTTCACTCGGATGGTTAAATCGCAACCGGAATGTTTCCCGATTTGCTGCAACATGTGATCGAAAAGTCCCAGGCCGGTTTGAATATCGGTTTTTCCACTACCGTCCGGATTCAAACAAAGCCAAATTTCCGTTTCACCGGTTGCTCGTTTGACCTCCGCAATTCGCTCCGGGAATCTCAAGTGACGGTAAATCGTTTCCCAATCGGTGGTGATTAATTCCGCATCCGGATGGGTATTTTGGTCGATCAAAATGGCTTTGCATCCCAGATTCTTCGCCAGCTCCACATCGGTATGGCGATCACCAATCACGTAGGAATTTTCCAAATCATATTCACCTTTTATATAATGATGTAACAGTCCGGTGCGGGGTTTTCGGTTAGGCGAATTCTCCTGCGGAAAACTGCGATCAATCAGAATTTCGGAAAAAACCACACCCTCCCCTTCTAAAATTTGAAGCATTTTGTTATGCACCGGATAAAATGTCTCTTCGGGAAACGATGAAGTACCCAGTCCATCCTGATTGGTCACCATCACCAATTCATATTCCAGTTCTCTGGTAATCTTGCTCAAATTGGTGATAGCCTCCGGATAAAACTGCATTTTCTCAAATGAATCCACCTGTTCGTCCGGTGGTTCGACCAATATGGTTCCATCACGATCTATAAAGAGTACTTTTTTCATTGGACTTCACTGAATTTTGTTAACGTTTCCAGCAATTTTTGATTCTGCTGTGGGGTACCCACTGTGATGCGCAAACAATTTTCACAATGGATTACCCCGGAGCGATCCCTTACCAAAATTTGATGCTCAGCGAGAAATTGATACACTTTTTTACTATCAGTGAATTTTACCAGCAGAAAATTGGCATCCGAGGGGTATATTTGTTCAACGATTGACAACTTTCGCAGATTAGGTACTAATCGTTCCCGCTCGCGTAAAATGTATTGCACGTTGTTAAACATCTTCTCCTGTTGGGAAAGCGCTTCCAGCGCCATTTGCAGCGTTACACCATTTACATTATAGGGAAATTTAATTTTGCTCAGAATCTCAATGATTTGGGGATGGGCAAACGCCATTCCCAGACGTATATTTGCCAATCCCCAGGCTTTCGAGAAGGTTTGCAGAATCACCAGATTTTTGTATTTTGATAGATCAGGCAACCAACTATTTGCCGGGGAAAAATCAACGTAAGCTTCATCCAGAACCACGATGCCCGGAAAGTTATTCAATATTTCCCGAATACCTTGTGCATCAAAACAATTGCCGGTGGGATTGTTGGGCGAGCACAAAAACAACAATTTGACCTTACCCTCAGCCTGGCGCAGAATATTTTCCACATCCAATTGAAATGACGGTGTCAACGGCACTTCAATGATTTCCACATTATTCACTGCCGCACAAACCGAATACATGCCGTAGGTGGGCGGGCAGACCACAATTTTATCTCGCAATGGCTCGCAGAATGCCCGGATCAGCAAATCAATCGCTTCATCACTACCATTTCCCAGAAATATTTGATTTGGAGATATGGATTTATATTCGGCAATTTTATTTTTCAGGTGGCGCTGTAGGGGATCAGGATAGCGATTGAGCGGGGAGTCCAAAACCGAG
>CAZVKP010000092.1:0-9700 GCA_964627635.1 uncultured Calditrichaceae bacterium
CAGTGGTGAGTGAATCGATTTCAATTTCTTCAAAAATAACATCATATTGCTTCCCATCCTTTACTTCAAATGGATCTAAAAAATCCACCCAAACATCCCCGGTTGCATTTCCGGTCACCTGCGTTGCGATATTATTTTCATTGTCCTGCAGGCCGGGCGCTCTAAAACCTTGCGCAGGACCGCCAGGGACTGCCATTCCTGTGTTCACATCGAAAGTAAATAATCGGGTAACCGCATCTCTCTGTATGGTTCGTTGCGTTTCAGTGGGGGCTAATTGTGCATTTAAATCCCCATGATCGTAAGCCGTGACCGCGTAAAAGTAAGTGACGCCATTTTTCACATTGTTAGAATCTACAAAACTGTGGACCAAACCTGAATTATTGCCCAGATCATATCTTACTCCCCGCCCTTGATATTCAATATCTGCCAATCCGCTGTATTCATTATCAAGGTCAAATTGAGCAGGTAAACCATTTGCCATTTTCAGCGGCTCCGATAAAAATGGGATGCCTTTCGAGTCCGTAATTGTTTTGGTATCATTAAAACTGAAATCCCGACTACGATAAATTCGATAGCCTTCAAAATCGAAGCCCTTATTCATGCTGTCAGGATTTGCCCGGGCAACAAAAGGGTCAAACGATTCTTCCGCACCGGTATCCCAATACAGGGTTACTTTTTCATCTCCGGGAACCACAACCAGCTTGGGTTTGCGAGGTGCTTGGGCAAACCGGTAATCCGATTCAAATACCTGCTGTGAAATTTGCGCATTATTTAATAAATCATCAAAATCTTCACCCATGAGCAATGCGATTGAAAATCGTTGACTTTCACCCGGTTCAAGATCAAAGGGTCCGGAACCATAAATGAAGACGTTGTCGGCTTCCTGCTCAATCGTCGGAGGCGGATCACCCGGTCTTTGATTTTCTGTAGACATACTTTCCCACATCAATTGATCATTTCTGGGCCGGTTATTGCCACCGAATAAAAGCGCGTTAAAGCTGGTAAGACCAAGTTGATCGGACTCTGCAATATCCAAAAAACCAAAGTTTGGCTCGCCACCAAAAAACCTCATGCCCTCTTCACGAAATTCGGAAGTAGGTTCACCGGCGTCAAGCTTACTATTACCATTGACATCCAGATAATATAATTGATTGGGTTTCCCGTCTCCTTCCCCGAAATCTCCCGTTCCATCGATACCATCCACTCCAACATCATCAAATTCTTCATCCCAGTCACCATCTTCATCTCCACTCCAGTGAAAAGTCCCCAATTGATCGTCAAACTCAAATACGCCGGCATCATTAAATGGGCTTTCATCAATGAGACCATCGTTATCATTATCAAAACCATCATTATCCAATCCAGGACTTTCCAAAAACCGATACCCAAAATATCCCGGGTCTTTACCGGCATCACCCCGGTCGTCATGGTCCCAGGCATAAAGCATATTTCGGGTATTGAATGGAAAATCTTCATTGAAAGCAGAAATAAATCCGGCATCATCATCCGCAAAATCATTGGGGCCCCCAACATGCGGATCTCCAAACATGCCTAAATGCACATTGGTTAATTTTTTGGGGCTCACGTTGGTGATGGTATATACCAAAAATATAAGATCTTCTGCAAGGGGATTATTAAATTGAAAGATGCGGACCTGCAGCTCCAAACCCAAACCTCTTTTGGATGAATCATCCGGAAAAGGATAATATTCAAATTCTTCATTATCAAAATCATCCATTTTGTAAAATACTTCTTCATCGGGCGTTGTGGCATCATCGCCAAGAAACGCCGGCCACACATATCGGCCTAAAGTTTCGTTAAACCAGGATTCCGGCCAGCTATCCGGTTTTCCATCCTGATTTCGATCAAGATCGGAAAATGTGGCAACTTCATTGGAATTGGGATCCGAAAAACCCAATTTGGGTTCCCAGCCCCAGCGTTCCGCAGTACCCGGTTCAAAATCTCCATCAGACAAACTCAAAAACCCATCATCCACAATATGGACGGTATCGCCATCGGCATTTATCACTTCCGCACCTACCAGCGGACCAAATTCATAAGCATAACCCAGCCCGGATGGCCCTTTCGGCCATACCAAATCTGCATTGGAGTTATCTGCATCCGGGGTGGATATTGAGCCTTGATTGGTTATTAACACGGTAATTTGATTCCCATTGATGATGGTTCTCTTCAGCACATCGTGTCTTTCATCCTGCTGTAATGCCTGCTGAAGTGATTCACGTTGCTTAGCCAAAACGTTCCACCGTTCCTGCGGAGAAAGTAATTTTAGATTTGTTTTGTTCTGTTCATTATCTTCACCATAAATGTTTGATGACAATCCGACACAAAAGAGGATCAACAGAAAATTCCTCACAACCAATCTTTTCCTCATACTTTTACCCGTCTAATTAAAAATTGATATTACTCAAATAATTTTATTAAAAAGTCAGATTATTTAAAATTCAAAACTCATTCCCAGGCGGACTTCACGCGGTTCACTTAACCAATCTTCTCTTTGATAAAAATTATCAAGAAATTCTACAGGAAAGAAATTGTTCGGTCGGGCATTAATTTCTTCCCTCAGGTTATTAAACCGATTGGGATTTAGTGACTCTTCCAGACTGGTTAATGAGCTGCCGGTGCTGGTATGTAAAAATATTTCATTCTTGATATCAAACAAATTTTCCACATGCATAAAAACAGAAAATCTTGCACCAGACAATTTGAAAAATTTCTCTATTTTTAAATCTACATTGGTATTCCAGGGGCGACGTTCACTATTCTGTTCAAATTCAACAGGTTGAATGGATGAGGGCACACTTGGGGTATATGGCGTGCCGGTCTTCACAGACGCAATAACACTGGCTACCCAGTTATTTGCTTTACTGAGTGTGAAAGTCCCATTAAGGGTGTGCGTTCTGTCGAAGCTAAGGGGCACCAGTTTTTGTGGGGTGGAACGACCGGTTCGAACATCCACTGCCAAATCTAACGGATCTGTAAAAGCACCTTCGCCCACCTGGAAAGTATAATCCAGTGTTGATGAAAGTAAACCGCCCGGAGATCTTCGTTTGATAAATGATGCTGTAAATCCTTTTACCTTCGCATAACTAATATTGGTAAATACATTAAATTCTTTGTCAATAGCAACTTCGCCGGCAATAATACGGCGGTCTTCAATTAAGTTATTGACATCTTTATAAAAGACCGTTAAGTCCATTTTAATGTCATCGGTAAACTGCTGTTGCAAACCCATTTCATATTGTGTACTTCGTTCGGGTTCCAGGTTAGCATTCCCGAAGGTGGGAATCGCAGCAAAATTAAAGTCTTCGAACCGGGGATTTCTGTATATATCTCGCAGGGTGGGATACTGATAAAAAACGCCATATGAGAAGCGGATAATGCCTTGTGAGGTAATTGGAAAACTTAGACTCACTCTGGGCATAAAACTGTGTTTTGGCTCCGCATCTTTAAGAAACTCTTCCCGGGCAACACCCTCATCTACAGTTCCGGCTAAATTCGGATTATAAGGTGCTTTTGCATCGAAGAATTCATATCGAAAACCCGCATTAAAAATAAATCGCTTGGCCAACTCCATTTTATCCAAAATGTAAAGCGAAGCCTGAACCGGCTCGCGCCGGTAGGACTGATAACTTGTAAAGTCCGGATTTATTTCTGGTCTTGGAATAAAAAATTGACCACTGTTGGGACCGGTCTGTTCAAATAGAAGTGTGTATTGCTCTAAATCCAAACGGTGTTGTGCAAATTCGCCGCCTAACTTTATTTCATGATTTCTGAAGAGCTGACTGACTACGTCCAGTTTCGCCATTAATGAGCGGTTTTTCTCTTCTGTTCGCTGTAAATCCGTACCTCCTGCAATAAATGTGTTGGTTGGCGGAATTATTTGTTTCGTTATGTCGTTGTCAACCGCCGGAACATATCCGGGATCGAAAGGGTCTTCAAATGCAGCCGTTAATGCCTCGTTAAAGTTCACTCCCAATTTAAATTTGTAGAATGTTGTTTTATTAAGTGTGTGGGTTACTCCAACAGAATGACTAACATTTCTGGTAAAAGTCTTTGGTCTTGCATCCGGGGTAAATCGATAGACTCGAAAAGAATTAACTCCATTGGCAATTCGACTAAAGCGATCTCCATCATCAAAAATCAGATCATAATTTACTTTTAGTTTGCTATGGGGCTTCCAGGTCAGTTTACCGGTCATATTTAGGGTTTCACGGGTGACCATCGGAACGATTTCACGGTCACCATTCGCTCCAACTTCATTTGAATCTGCACTAAAATTGACTCTTCTGCCAGATTCATTATTAAATGTTAAGCCAAAAGGATCAATTCGAACATTATCACCTTGAATTGCCAATCTATCATCGGTATCATAAACCCTAATACCGTAAAGATGTCCTTTATCGTTTTGCCACACACCGGAAACAAAAAATGTTAATTTGTTGTTAAACAGTGGTACCGGGCCACTCAAAGTCCATTCTGCCCTGCGATTGTTGAGTGGATCGACCTCATCAATGTTAAAAAATACATCATCGTGACTACTTAAGTGATCTCCGCTCCATAATTTCAGACTACCATGATAATCAACTCCCCCATCCTTGGTTACGTAATTAATAACCCCACTCAGGGCATTTCCATATTCGGCGCTAAATGTCCCAGTAGAAACAGAGACTTCTTCCACCGCATTGGTTGCCAACCCGACTCCCTGACTATTTCCGAAAGGATTATTGATAGAAATACCATTCACCTGAAAGGCAATTTCGTTGGAGCGCCCACCACGGATATGAAGCGCACCACTGTTGTCCACCACAATTCCGGCCTGCAGAGCAATAACGTCGCTAACCTGATCAACCGGAAGTTCATAAATAGTTTCTGAGGTTACCGCGACCTGCGTATTTGTCAAATCTTCTCTGACCAATGGATTTTTCTCGCCATAAACTTCAACTGCATCCATCTCCAACGTGGTGGGTTGCAATTCCTGATTCAGCCGGGTTGTAAAATCCACATTTACCCTTACATCTCGTACCTTTACACTTCGGTAACCGATGTATTCAAATGTAACTGTATAAACACCGGGCGGCACATTCAGAATCACATAGAATCCATCCTGATCTGTTGCGGCGCCTAATGTGGTTCCTTCAATTGTCACATTCACGCCGATGAGTGACTCACCGGTTTCCGCATCTCTCACGATACCGGAAATTTTTCCGGTAGTTCCGGCAAATGCTAAATTACAAATCATTAGTGCAATGAGTATTAATGGATAAATAACTTTTTTTCTCATAAATCAATCCTCAATTGAGAATACTAAAAAGATTTCAGATCTTTATCGCGACTTTTATTATTTTATAAATTTTATCTTTCTACCAAATCCATTTGGAAGGTTTAAAGTAACTGGTTAGAAATAACTCGAATTATACTCATTTGGAAAAATAATATAATTAGACCCGATTCTGACAACAAGCAAATAAATGAATTTTTCAAGTAAACTTTCGTTGATAATAAAAATTAGGTCAATATTAATACTGAAAATCAAAATACCATTAACCATGACGCGCTAAATATCATAAAAACTATATATAACATTTCAAGAAGTTGGCTATATTTCTACATTTATTTTAACAAAAAATGATACTATATTAACCGGGTGCATAAAACCTGTTTTATGTACCCGAGTTATAAAATTAACGGTTTAAATTTTCGGGATCGATGACAGAGATTAACGCATTTTTTTAAAAAATAATCGCCAACAAAAAATTCATTTCTCTTTTATTTTTGGTGGCATTGGCTTTTATAAAAGATTATTATTAGTTATGATTATAGCGTACATGAATTACAGTAATAATCTTTTTATAATACACAAATAACTAGAAATAATTGAAGTCAAATTAGTATTGCTTTTTGCAAAAATAAGTGTAGAAATTGAGTATAGCTTGAAAACATTTTAAAATTATACTAAATAATGTTAATAATAAACTTAATTCGTTTTATTATCTTTGTTTAGTTTAACTATCTTCTTGAAAGGAGGAGTCTATATGACTAAAAGGTACAGCGTTATTCTCGGAATTTTCTTTATATTTATTTTCATGACATGGAGTGTTATAGCACAGCCGGCAGAGGGAGAGAATGATTACCGGTTGGCGGAGGTAAATCCAAGAATTACGGGTAATGATACGATTACGGCAGATGCAGGACGTGGCGTTTGGGTTGCTAATAATCCTGATCTGGATAACGACGGCCTGCCGGAAATTATTGTCACCGAGTACACCAAAGGTGGCAGAGTTTTCGTATTTGAAGTTGTGGGAGATGACCAAATTGAATATGTGTGGTCTTCAAAAAAACTTCATCCGGGTTCAGGCGGTGGACAAACCCCCCGTATGGCAACGACAGGTGATTTTGATAACAACGGTATGCAGGAGATTATTTTTCCGGTAGGCTACTTTACAGATTCTCTAAACATAGCACATCGGGGAATATACTTTTATGAGTGGACTGGTAATGACAATGATTATGGGACTGAACCTTCATATAAGTTAACATATACGGCAATAGATACTGAATTTGTTGATCAAAATGTCGGACGAACGGAAAGTGGACTACGGGTTCAGGATATTGACGGGGATGATAAAAGTGAGTTGCTTTTCCCACCTCGAGCGTTCGATTTTTCAGTTGCTAAACTCTACATTCTGCAAGTTATGTCCGGAACATTTGCCGGTGGGGATGCAGTTATCGATACCGAATATGTTTACACCGATATGGTGCAAGTACAAAATATTTCCCCCGATGGCTACGTTCCTGCAGGTACCGAAATCGGAGATATTGATAACGACGGAACAGATGAAATTATTGTTGCAGGTTGGCAAAACATCGGTTCCGGTGCCGGACTCGGTTTTATCCAAATTGATGGACCGGACAGTTATTCATCCGGCAGCATTATACGATTGGCAGACTTTAGTGCTTTTATCGTTAAAGCCAAACCATTATTCACTACTGTAAATGAAAGCCCGGTGGTTTATTTACATGGAACAAACGCCGGTACCGGAGATGACCAGATGTGGACTTTGGAAGGTGTGGTGTCCGAGCAATTTGTTACTGACGCCAATCTCAATCCGCTCATCCCGGACCTGGGTGCTTGGAGTGCCTGGGCATTAGGAGATCAGGACCATTCCACCGGGGGAGCTGGAGATGGAGTAGATTTATATTTAGGTGGTGGTCCCCGCCTTTATGACATTGAATACGACGGAACCGGAGCAATTACAGATCCCAACAGTTACGATGTGTCACTGATTTATGACTTATCGCAAGAGTATAGTAGTGTTGGTGGTTTGTTCAATGACGTCCGAACCTATCCGGGTATGGATATTGATGGTGATGGTCTTCGAGATTTTGTTGCCTCTTATAAAGGGTCTTCAATAGATTCGTTAGGGGATTCTTCACTGCTTCAACAAGGTTTTCATGTATTTTTATTCGAATGGGGTGATTCAACACAGTCGATCAGTCTAAGCGACGAGTATACCGGCATCGAAGCAAAACCATTTAAAGTGGTTACTCCTGATAACTATGAATTGGCTCAAAATTATCCGAATCCGTTTAATCCGACAACCAATATTAGTTTCACGCTGCCAATTAAAAAAGAAATCAGTTTAAAGATTTACAATTCACTGGGACAGGAAGTAAAAACGCTGATTAACAACCGTGAATATATACAAGGGGAACATACTGTTCAATGGGATGGTACCGACAGTGATGGTAGAAAAGTTGCCAGTGGTGTTTACATTTATGAGTTGAGATTCGGAAATTTCACAAAATCCAAAAAAATGACTTTGCTTCGATAACCTGTTACCATTTTGATCTTAACGAATTGCAATGAAGGCAGAAAGAGTTAAGCGGGAATAACGCAATTACTCTTTCTGCTGTTTTAATTAATTTAATATCCAACAACTTACTCGGAGGCATTATGTCAAAAATTTTATACAATATTTTGTTTGTTTTGCTCATTTCTCAACTTGCTCTTTTTGCTCAGACCGACGATTGGATGACAGAATATGTTGTGTTTGATAATAGTCCGAATGGAACCGGTAATCAGACACCCAGTGTAGGTGTCATTGGTCCAAATAGATTTGTGGCCTCGGTTACTGAGACCCCTGAATCCCCGGTTTTGGAAAATTTATTTGCTCCCCCGGGCAATTATTTGGTGGGATACTGGGATGCTGATTCTGGTGTAGGCCGTGTGAATTCTCCCATAAATGGATCACAGACACAACCAATATATGGAGCTACCGGACAATTTACAGATTGGGAATCGGGTTTAGACAAAGTCACACTGCAGGGGGCATGGCAGGTTGCATCATACGAAGATAGTGGATTTGTATACGTTGCAAATAATGATGAGAATCATAATATTTTAGTTTTTCGTTTAACACAGGATGGCGTTACATCAACTCCTTATCGAATGGAAACCGGTACCGCAAACATATTTGGCATTGAGGTGGATACCGCCGGCTACGTGTATACAGTAGATTATAAAGGTGACGATACCAAAACTGATGAAGTAAAAGTCTTTGCGGGAATTGGTTCCCCCAATGCCACCTGGTCTAATTTTCCGGAGACAGCAAATGCCCTTACCACAACAATTGATTTACCACCCGGTATATATCAGGGAATCACGGTGAGTAATGATGGATCCTCTGTTTTTGTCAGTGCGACTTCCGAAAGGAAAATATGGAAATTCACTGGTGACCCCGAAACCGGATATACTCAGGACATGGATTATGAATTTGCTCTCTCTCCCGATGACACAGTAGCAAATTTTGGAAGTGGAACACCCAGTGTTTTGGGATTGGGATATTTAAACGAGCCTGAATTGGTTTTTGCAGCAGTGGATACCTTTATTCACATTGGCGGCACCGGAGGTTATCCCTATGGCCGTATTTACGTGCTTGATGCAAATAATGCAACAAGCCATGATACCATAAATATTGCCCAGTGGAATTTAGCTGTAACCGGTCTGTTTGATACCGGATCTAATAATGGTAGAGCAGGTGGCTTCACTTCAGTGGTTGATGTGGATGTTGATGCTTCGGAAAAAGCGTTTTATTCGCAAACTTACTACGGTTGGGCGGTTGAAAAATGGATTTTTGATGGGGATATCGGAATCCTTGCACTTGAACAACTCAGTTCGGTGGTACCTCAAAAATTTGCACTCAAGCAAAATTATCCAAATCCCTTTAATCCAAATACAACTATTGAATTCAACATCACAATGGCAAATCAGGTGAAGTTGGAAATTTATAATGTGATGGGACAAAAAGTATCCACATTGGTGAATAGAAGAATGACTCCAGGGTCTTATAAAGCCACTTTCGATGGTTCAGGTCTAAGCTCCGGTATCTATTTCTATCAGCTTACTGCAGGTAGCCATAAAGTTGTGAAAAAGATGATTCTGACTCAATAAGGAAAATTAGATTAATTTTATCAAGTAAATATTTACAGGCTGTTGCAGTAATGGCTATTTTGCAACAGCCTGTATCATTATTTTTCTGGGAATTATAACAGCTAATTAGTTGTTGAAGGAAAATTGGGCTATCACATGGTGATCCCTGTGGGAAAGCCCGGCTATTTGTAGAGAATAACCAACTTATTGAATTTTAAGGGATTAGCCTTTCATTACAGACGGGGATTA
>CAZVKP010000093.1:0-9693 GCA_964627635.1 uncultured Calditrichaceae bacterium
TCCATCCACAATTTCCAGAGCAATTCCACTTTCATTAAAAATTTTTTCGGCTATCTCATCACCATTATCTGCTTCTCGCATCGCGGATGTGGCACATGCCATATAACTTTCCGGCTGATAAGCACCAATTAACAGCTTAAACGCATTCATCGTGCGAATTAATTTTTCAATTTTATCCTCCGGAATGCGATGTTCCACAAATGAATCATCACCGAGTCTCAGAGGAATACGAATCAAAGATTCTTTCTTAAATAATGGTTTTTCACTATTTTTAAAAACGCGTGATAGTAGCAATCGTACTGCATTCGATCCAATATCAATAGCTGCAAATTTAATGGATTCTTCTTCGGTTTTCGCAACCTGTTTCATGTAGTCATTTACATCCATTTATAATAGTCCCTTCTTACACTTTAGTTTAAATTTGACCAACTTCTCTTACTGATTTTGCAAGCGGAGAACATAACAAACCATATTTCCGAAAGCATATAAACTAAAAAATCCTAGATTTTATTTTTCAAGTTGTTTTATGAATTTCTTTGAAATTTGTTTACTGGAATTGGCAACCAATTCCTCAATACCCTTGTTTACCGCCCCTTCATTAAAATTCGCCAAGTTTCTTCTGATTTGAGAATTCAGATTTTCCTCTAAGCCCTTCCTCAAGGATTTTACCATTTTTGTTTTCCCTTTAGGGGATTCAAGAAACAAGAATTGTCCCTGATTCCGTTTAATCTTTGCCCAATTTTCTGTTTTATATCCAATCCCCAAAGCAGCTGATTTTGGTAATGAATCCTTAAAAAACTTAATCATTTGTCTGGCAAAACTCGAAATAGTCGGTTCATGGCCGAACACAAAAACAGTTTGAAGTTTATCATCTAATTCTTTTATAATCGAAAAAAAATTTCGGATATCAGATTCATCATAAATTGCTGATTGAAAGGCAATTTTTTCCCTGGGATATTTAAATGTGTCGGCAAAAACCTGTGCAGTTTCATATGCTCTTTTAGCCTGACTTGAGATCAGTAAATCCGGTAGCAGTTTTTTTTCTTTTAAAGCTTCTGCAATTTCCGCTGACTCTTTCTTTCCTTTATCAACTAAAGGCCGATCAATGTCTTCCATGCCTTCTTTCCTTGGAACAGCTTTCCCGTGTCTGACCAAAACAATTGTTTTCATTGTTTACCTTTCTTATACTTTTGGTTTTTTCACCTGCATAGAAATTAAACATTGTTCAAAGATAACCATGCTTTATGGTATCTGGCAAACCTTTCCAAATCCTTTTGGATAATTTCACGATTTACGCGTTGCATATTCATATTATCTTCAAGATCACCAATTTTAACTGTCTGAGAAAGTGAGGTTCGTTTTGTTCTATCAATATAATCCATATAATCTTCGCCTTCCCGTTTTGTCAAGCAATCGACCGCCTCAACAATTTCCGCAGAAAATCCTTCATTCCGGAGATCATCCAGTGTCCAGTCACTATCTTCTATAACATCATGTAAAATTGCTGTAATTTTTTCATCCTCCGTAATCATGCTCATCATAATACGCAAGGGATGAAGAATGGCTGTTTCTCCATAGCGGGTTTTTTGTCCCTGATGAGCATTTGCAGCAATAAGAATTGCTTTATCTAAAGTAGGCATATTTTATCACCCTCATATTCTTCAGATTTATAAATTTATCACTCAAATTATAACTACACTGTTGTAAGAATATTAAAATCCGGAATAATAAATTCAAGTTATAACTAAAACTATCCATCCTCCAGTAAATTCTCCAAATATTCATAAACTTCATCCTGTGCCCTGTGTCCGGGATTTGATGAAGCCTCTCGATATGGATTATCTTGGTTTTCATTAATAATTCGAGCTTTTTCTGTATCGCGAAACTGTATTTCCAAGAAGTTTTTTATTTCTTTTTGGATATCTGCGTCATAAACCGGAGTCGCCACTTCTACCCGGTTGTCTAAGTTGCGAATCATCCAGTCTGCTGAAGAAATGTAGTATTTTTCCTTTCCCCCATTACAAAAAACGAAAATTCTGGAATGTTCCAAGAATTTATCCACAATGCTAATAACTTCTATATTATCACTCAAATCCTTAATACCGGGAACCAAAGAACTAATACTTCTCACAATCATGCGAATTTTTACTCCGGCTTGACTGGCCTTACATAGTTTTTTGATCATTTTATGGTCAACTAAGCTGTTTAATTTGATGTAAATGTAAGCCGGTTTTCCTTCCTTTGCATTTTTTGTTTCGTTCTTAATGAGTTTTAAAAATCGTTTGCGCATATATAACGGAGAAACGATCAGGTGGCGATATGAAAATGTTTTATAATTGTTTTCCAAAAAGTCAAACACTCTGTCTACTTCATTGGTTAGTTTTTTGTCTGCCGTAAGTAATGCATGATCACTATAAATATTAGCGGTGGACTCATTAAAATTGCCCGTACCGATGTTTGCATATTTTACAGGCTTTCCATTTTCAATTCTGGTAATGAGGCATAGCTTGGCATGAACCTTTAAGCCAGGTACGCCGTCAACCAATTTTACATCCGCTTCTTCCAGTTTTTTTGTCCAATGGATGTTGGCTTCCTCATCAAACCTGGCTTGAAGTTCCATAATCACGGTTACAGATTTTCCATTCCTGCTGGCGTTTACCAGCGCATTCACCACATTTGACTTTTTAGCCAATCGATATAGGGAAATTTTGATGGACGTTACCTGAGGATCAATTGCGGCTTCTCGAAGAAGATCGATGATGTAGTGAAAGGTTTGATAGGGATAATGAAGCAGAATATCTTTCTCGCGAATAGAATGAAACAAACTCGGTTGCGAGCGCATATCCCTGTGAGTTAATGGATTTCGCTTTTTGTATTTTAATTCCGGAAAATTCAGATCAGGAAAATTCATAAAATCTCTCGCGTTGTGGTACCGCCCTCCCGGTATAAGATTCTCAAAATTTTTTAAATTATTTTTTTCTAAAATAAAATCTAAAAGGTCTTCGGGTATTTCACGGTCATAAACAAAGCGTACCGGTTGACCCATTTTTCGTTGCTTTACGGATTTGGCAATTTTTTCGAAAAAACTTTTCGTTACATCATCATCGATATCCAGTTCGGCATCCCGGGTTAATTTTATTGTATATGCATTAAAAAAATCCATATCAAATAATGAAAATATATCTCGAAGCCCAATCCGAATCACATCGTCCAACATGATGATATATTTCTTTTTTCCTGCATTGGGTAATTTAATAAACCGAGGCAATACATCTGCGGGAACTTCTATTAAAGCATATTTTTTATCCAAAGGTTCGCGCTTCCTCTCTAAATATATTGCCAGATAGATTACCCTGCTCTTCAGATATGGGAATTCTTCTAGCGAATCTAACATAATAGGGACTAATCGGGCGCGTACATCCTGATCAAAATAATATTTAGCAAATTCTCTCTGGTGATCACTAAGCTGGTTTTCATTAATAATAAAAATATTCTGATTTTCTAATTCTGTCCTTAATGCCGAAAAAGTTTTATCAAATTTATCCCGCTGATGGATTACCGTATCCTGAATATCTCTCAAAAGTTTTTTAGGACTTTCGCCCAAATCAGTTTTTGCTTTTATTCCTGCCTTGATTACTCTCTTTAATGTACCTACTCTAACACTAAAGAACTCATCCAAATTGGAAGAATATATGCCGAGAAATTTTAGTCGTTCGATGAGCGGAACAGTTTTATCCGCTGCTTCTTGTAATACCCGGTCATTGAAGGACAACCAACTAATTTCGCGATTGATGTATCTTTCTGGTAATTTAGCCATAAACTTTCTTGTTTAAAAATTATCCGGAAAAGTCGCATTTCGTTTGTTTGCTTCATTTATTTCATTTTCAAAAAAATCGATTTCGTTTTGGATGTAATCATATGCTTCGTTTGAGATTTCTTCCTGTAATATTAATCCGGATACAATCGCTTTTGCAACCAGGATTCTTGGAGGTAAATTATTATACTTATGATAAAGCTTCAGAGACGGACCTTTATTGAAAAGTAAGATTAAATAACTTAATTCTTCTCCACTAATTTGCTCTTCTCTCCATTGTTCGAATCTCAAAGCCAAGGCATCCAAATGTTCTTTTATCTCCCGCTCATAGGCTGCTGTTGCAAGTTGTTTGAGTTCTTCCATAAGAGGATTGCTAATCAAATTCATAACCGACCTTTTTTAATATTGGTTTAAAAATTTTCAATTAGTTCAGGTAGCAGTTTTAACAACTGTTCCAGTTCCGAATTCTTAACTAACTTTTCTGCCTCCGAAACCGATGTCCATATACGTTTTCGAATGTGAGATTCCTGCCAGTCACTAAAAACCTCATCTACCCTCATTAAATATGTCTGCACTCTAACGACTCCACCCCATTTATTGATGGTAAAATTTCCAATAGACTCGGAATGCATTTCACCTTTAATACCGGCTTCTTCAAGTGCTTCTGCTTCTGCAGATTCTTTTGGATTGAGGTGTGGTTCAATAATCCCTTTGGGCACAATCCATTTTTTTCCACTGGTAGTAGTGATCAATAAAACCTCAAGCCGGCCATGCTGTTGGCGATAAGGAATAACACCGGATTGCAGGAATTTATTTTGTTCATTAAAATTCATATCCATCGAAATTTTTAGTAGCCAACAGTCAGAAGTCATTTACCGCCAATTCACCAATTTATAGTTTAATAATCCTATGTTTCAATTCTGTTACAAAATATAAATTTTAACTGTATTTTTTATTTTGAGGTAGAAACCAACGTGGATAGACAATGGAAAGCGTAGTCGTAAAAAGTTATTTTCTTAGGTGGTCGGTTAGTCTTTTTACTGTTGGTTTCGTGCTCACATTTAAAAACGGTAAGAGATGGGAAGATTTCATAAATAGATCATCATCTTCTAAATAATCATAGTTCGAGAAATAACTTCTCACCAAACACAAAGGGCAATGCTCTCTATTAAGAAAACACCACCCAATGTGCGTACGGGAAACTTGAATTACCCTCTAATTAAGAACTCTCCCAACTATTTCATCAACATCATTTTCCTTACCATTTTAGCAGAACCGGTTTCGATTACGTAGAAGTACATTCCGCTGGAAAAACTGTGTGCATCCCAGGTAACAGTATAATTTCCTGCAGGTTTAGAGCCGTCAACTAATGTGGCTACCTGCTGACCTAAAACATTGAATACAGTCAGCTTCACCTGTCCACTGGCAGGGATACTAAAATTAATATTGGTTGTGGGATTGAAAGGATTGGGATAGTTTTGGCTCAAAAGAAAGTCCTCCGGAACGGCGCTGGTCTCGTTCCTGTGCCCTTCAACTGATGTGACTACTTCAGGCGTGCCGGCGCCCAGACTATTGAGGACCCTCAATTCCGAAATAACAGTCCAATCCGCGGCCCAATTCTGCTCCCCGAACGCGCCGACATAATCGGTTTGGGCAAAGAAACCGTCATCGGGAACCTGCTTGACATTGCTGAACGCCGGGCTGCCATCGGCAGGACGCGGGTCCAACCCGCCGTCGGTCGTCCGGCTGATGCCGCGCAACTGCGGATCCTCAAAACGATTGGTATTGGCCGCATCCGATATGTACGACCGCACAAAATCCTGCGGGAAAAACTCATCCGGCGTTGCACCCGCTCCGAAATTATGCCAAATGTTGTACTGCAGCTCCAAATCGCCCGCCTCCAAACGCGCCCGGCTGTCCTCGCCACTCGCCAAATCCTCGACCTGAACCGCGCTGCCAAAGAAATCCGTGAATATGCTGTTAAAATACATCCCCCCGGCATTGTCACGGATGTTCAAGGCAAAATCGTTACGCGAATTCGTGGAACTCGCTCCGCTGCCGATATAGGTCGCGTTGTAAACCTCAGGAATCGAAAACGGCTGGCCATCCTCAGGCGTCGTGCCACCATCGTGCTCGCCGCCCGAACCACCGGCATCTTCTGCCTGAATCAAGAACCAAAACTGATTCTTGCCGCGCCAACCCTCATCGTAATCAAACCCGTCGTCCTCGTTGAACGCGCTAACCAGATAGCGCGTGTTCACCGTGCCGCCAAACCACTCGTAACCATCGTCCGCATTGTTGAACGACTCCACAAATTCGATGGTCGTGCCGCGGCCAACCGCGCCCATCGTCAACGAATTGATCTCGTTGTTCGCACCAATGTTCGTGCCGCCATAGCGAATCGACACGTAGCGGAACACACCGCTGTTGTCGTCATCGTCGTTGCCGCCGTAAATCGCCCGCGTCTCCGTCGTCGGAATGCCCTCGATGTTCTCCTCGCCGCCAGAAACGTTGATGGTCGCACGACCCAATATGATCACACCACCCCACAAGCCACGCGCATTCAATGGCAAATCATTCGGATCCGTCACATCGTCCGCCTCTGCGGTGAAAATAATCGGGTTGGTTGGCGTCCCCTCTGCGAAGATTTGGCCGCCACGCGCCACAATCAACGCACTGGCATCCTCCCCCTGGCCCGGCTTGCCCTTCACAACCGTGCCCGCCTCGATGGTCAAAGTCTCCCCATCCTCAACAAACACCCGGCCGTTTAACACATACGTGTTGTCTGCCGTCCAAAATACATCCCCCACAATGTCTTCATCCGTTACCGTAATGACGTTGACACCGCGCGGACGGACAACACCTAATTCAGAGATAAACGTCCAGCCATCGATCCAGAGGCCGTTGCTACCGAACGCGCCGACATAATCGGTTTGGGCAAAGAAACCGTCATCGGGAACCTGCTTGACATTGCTGAACGCCGGGCTGCCATCGGCAGGACGCGGGTCCAACCCGCCGTCGGTCGTCCGGCTGATGCCGCGCAACTGCGGATCCTCAAAACGATTGGTATTGGCCGCATCCGATATGTACGACCGCACAAAATCCTGCGGGAAAAACTCATCCGGCGTTGCACCCGCTCCGAAATTATGCCAAATGTTGTACTGCAGCTCCAAATCGCCCGCCTCCAAACGCGCCCGGCTGTCCTCGCCACTCGCCAAATCCTCGACCTGAACCGCGCTGCCAAAGAAATCCGTGAATATGCTGTTAAAATACATCCCCCCGGCATTGTCACGGATGTTCAAGGCAAAATCGTTACGCGAATTCGTGGAACTCGCTCCGCTGCCGATATAGGTCGCGTTGTAAACCTCAGGAATCGAAAACGGCTGGCCATCCTCAGGCGTCGTGCCACCATCGTGCTCGCCGCCCGAACCACCGGCATCTTCTGCCTGAATCAAGAACCAAAACTGATTCTTGCCGCGCCAACCCTCATCGTAATCAAACCCGTCGTCCTCGTTGAACGCGCTAACCAGATAGCGCGTGTTCACCGTGCCGCCAAACCACTCGTAACCATCGTCCGCATTGTTGAACGACTCCACAAATTCGATGGTCGTGCCGCGGCCAACCGCGCCCATCGTCAACGAATTGATCTCGTTGTTCGCACCAATGTTCGTGCCGCCATAGCGAATCGACACGTAGCGGAACACACCGCTGTTGTCGTCATCGTCGTTGCCGCCGTAAATCGCCCGCGTCTCCGTCGTCGGAATGCCCTCGATGTTCTCCTCGCCGCCAGAAACGTTGATGGTCGCACGACCCAATATGATCACACCACCCCACAAGCCACGCGCATTCAATGGCAAATCATTCGGATCCGTCACATCGTCCGCCTCTGCGGTGAAAATAATCGGGTTGGTTGGCGTCCCCTCTGCGAAGATTTGGCCGCCACGCGCCACAATCAACGCACTGGCATCCTCCCCCTGGCCCGGCTTGCCCTTCACAACCGTGCCCGCCTCGATGGTCAAAGTCTCCCCATCCTCAACAAACACCCGGCCGTTTAACACATACGTGTTGTCTGCCGTCCAAAATACATCCCCCACAATGTCTTCATCCGTTACCGTAATGACGTTCTGGGCGTTTGCAGTCAGGGGAATCATAATTAGCAATATTAGTATCATCCAACGTGACATGTTGAATCCTCCTTTTAAATTAGTTAGTACATTATAGTGATTTGTATTTTTTGTTTTATTTAGATTTATTTTGTATTCGGCGCCACAATTGCAGAATTCCTTTGACTTCTTTAGCAATTATTTCGCAGACTTCGACGTGTTTTTCCACCGGTTTGATTTTTGCCGGTACGAACAGCAGGTCCGCCGGCGTCCTCACCAACTCAAAGCTATCCTCCAGCCCCCTGCCTTTGAATTGTGCAAAGAACTGCGGGGCTAACTGCACACCTGAGAGCCAGACCTTTGCAATACGGCCATCTTCGTCCACGCCGACCAGCAGCGAGGCTTCACTCTTAACCAGGCTCAAGATATTCTTGAAGGCGTAACCAAGCGGAAAGCTCTCGTCATCCCAGACGGTCGCATAGACGACTCCATCAAGTTCGGTTTGCCAACTACAATGGTCTGCCCATACGAACAGCTTGCGACACTCGGTAAGGGAGAGGCGACTATCGGGCCCTGCGTTGGTACTGCCGAAGGATTCTGTACCAAGAAACAAAATTGCCAGCGGCAGTAAAAGCAGTTTAACGATTCTTATTTGTAATCTCATTTTCATTGCCTCGAGCTTTAATTTTCATGCTAATCAATGTTATAGCTGGTACCGAAAGTAAACGTACGCCCCAGCTTGTGCTCCCCGACCACAAAGTCCTGGCCCTTGAATGTATGCGCCTTCCGAATGCTGGAATCCAGCAGATTCTTAGCTGAGATTTTCATGCTTAGCCCGCCCCAGACGCGCTGCGACAGCGTGATATCGAGCATGCCTCGCGGCTGCTCAAACACATTTGGGGTTCCACCAAGACTGACTTCCGACAGTCTCTCGCCGAAAATATTGTAAAACACGCTGAAGGATGTCCCCAGGCTATGATTGGCGTAGCCTAAATCGAGATTGAGCACATAAGGCGATTGTCCTTGCAGCGACCTTTGGCGGGAAGCCTGCGGGTTCAGCTCAAGAATCGGCAACAACTCTTTTTCGGGAATATCGACTTTGGAGTCGAGGAGAGTGAGATTGCCGCCGATCTGAACGTTGGCCAGAGCCGGATGCAGGAAATCGAGTCGCTTGCGGGCCTCAAACTCCAGCCCTATCACCCGCGCCTGCTCCACGTTCTGAAATTGACCCTGGTTGTTGTTGGAGACAATCGCGCGCTCAATGGGATTTTCGAAATTCTTGTAAAAGGCGCTGACCGCGAGAATCTCGCCGGGCCGCGAAAACCATTCCCAACGCAGATCGAAGTTATCGATTAAGGTGCGTTTGAGATTGGGGTTGCCAATGAAGATGAAACCACCAACAAAATCGAACGATGCAAATGGGGCCAGCTCCCGAAACGTCGGGCGTGCCAGGGTTTTGCCATAAGCCGAGCGGATATTCATGTTATCCGTCAACTGATAAACCAGGTTGACCGAGGGTAACAGATCGTCGGTGGCAAGGCGCCCCCTTTCCTTGACCGTATCCCGACTGGCGATGTTGATCCTGGTGGTCTCCAGCCTTAGACCGGTGATCAACCGCAAGTTGCGGAAAATCGGCAGGTCAACCATGGCGTAGGCAGCGTAAATGTCCTGGTCGCCATCGTAATTGTTAGCGAGCTGACTTGCATCGACAATGTAGTTGCCAAAACTGAAGAAGCGACCGGTGCTATCAATGATCCCGACTTTTTCATCGGAAAA
>CAZVKP010000094.1:0-1974 GCA_964627635.1 uncultured Calditrichaceae bacterium
AATTCAATGGAGTTGAATATGACGGAGGCAGTGGCGAACTGTGGCTGAAGGTATATGAATCGAAGCAAGCTTTTCAAAATGGAGAACCAGCAATCCTAACCGCACACATTCGCTTTAATGGAGATGGCAGCGGTAGCGGCGAAATTACCGAAGGGGATCAAAATTATCAGGTAACATATTCAGAAAACGGTGAGATTGAAGTGAGAGACGAAAAAGGAAACTCCACAACTGTAAGTGGGTACTAATGAGCATAGTTTTAATTATGAGAATCTGAATAAATGGAGGACTGGAGTGATGCTGTGTTGGCCGGTAAGAAGGCTGCAAAAAAAGGGAGTTGCCCTAAGAGCTCTCGCAGGACCGGATATTTTTCCAACTCTCCATCACTCCAAAAATCCAGCATGGCGGCAAAGCGTCACTTTTTTAGAGGCAATCTCAATCACTATAAAACCGGAATACTAAAAACACTGTATTTCACCTTGATACAAAAATATACTTCAACTAAATTCAATTTGTTGTAAATTTTACAACAAGATTAGTGTTAAAACTGAAATCGAAAGATTTTTCATGAAACTTCTTCAAATTGTTTTCTTATTTAGCTTACTCTGTACCTTGATTCCCGGCGTCATTCATTCACAAGATGAAAGAACGCTAATGGTAGAATCGCTAAACATTGAAGGCAATAGCAAAACCGATAATGATGTAATTCTTAAATACTTAACAATTGAACCGGGAGAGCCCATTACGCGCGAACAACTGGCTGAAAATCGGCGCCATCTCCGCTCAACAAATTTCTTCAAAGAGGTTAATTTACGAATTATGCCGGGTAGTGAAAAAGGATTAGCCCGAGTTGTTTTGAATGTGGAGGAACGAAGCTGGCCGTTCTTTCAATTTAAAAGCGGCTTTAATGAGTTGGATGGGTGGTATATCAGTCCGCTGGGAATCCGATTCGACAACATATTCGGTAAAGGGAATTTAATGGGCGCAGAATTTTTAATTGGTGATCGGGTCGCCGGTACAGAAATTGAATTTGTGAGGCCTTTTTTATGGGGCTCCGAATATGATTTTCAAATTCAATTGTTTGGCTATGGACGCGAATTCATCCATTTTTTTGGCAATGAGCGATTTAAGCAGAAAGTTGACGACAATGGCCTCCGTCTGAGGTTAAGTGGTAACAGCGGAATCCCCAGGTTCTTTTCGATAGATTATATCGCTCATCAGGTATCAGTTGACAGCTTCTTGATCCCCGATTCTAATGACCCGCAAGATATCCCTGCACCCGCGTTTTTAAACAAATTTTCAGGTGAGAAGAAAATCCGACGTCTTGTCATCAGCGCTCATCTGGATGCCCGGAATCAAAAAAGTTATCCGACCGCCGGTTGGTGGGGCGGAATATCTTTCGATCAATCCTCCACTAACCTCGGCAGCTCCATCGACTTTCAGAAAATTATTATCGATATACGGCGCTATCAAAGATTATGGAAAAAATTTATCGCCGCATTCAGACTTAAACTGGGCAGTACAAGCAATGGTGCCCCATTTTATGAAAAATTTTATCTCGGTGGACCGAACTCCTTACGGGGATATGAGGATCGAAGTTTAACCCCTAAGGGTTATGCATCAAACCTTACTCTGGGAAGCGTCGAATTAAGATTCCCGTTGTCAGCCAAACTTAAGGATACCAGCCGTCTCTCCGGTGTTTTGTTCTATGATGCAGGATTTGCCAGGGATGATTTGGATTTGTGGAAATTTAACAGATTGAATACCGGTTTAGGTTTCGGATTACGGATAAAATTACCAATTCTTGGAGTAGTCCGGCTGGATTTTGCATATCCGGTTCCCACTAAAGAAATGCAATTTCATATTGCTTTGGGTCAAACATTTTAAGTAAATCTGTGAAGGTATTTTATTGCGAAAGCGTTACCCAATCCAAAATTTGATTTATTGTTTACTGCTGGTAACGATTTTTACCGAAAC
>CAZVKP010000094.1:1984-7091 GCA_964627635.1 uncultured Calditrichaceae bacterium
CGCTCCTGCTCAGGATTCCCTGAAAATCTCCGGCATGTACCCTTTCATCCGCAATGATACCTTAATGTGCCAGTTCTCTGTACCTCACCTAATAAGCGGTTCCATAGAGCAGACACTTCTTTCCGGCTTACCGGTTCTAATTGAATTACAACCGATTCTCATATCAAATAATCGGCGACAATTAACTGCCTCAAAAATAAAATACCGTTTAAGTTACGATATTTGGGAAGACTTGTATGCTGTGGCAAGCGCCAGAAAGACCAGCCAATACCCCTCTCTATCATCAATTAATGATTTATGGAATCCGTATCCGAATCTAACCTTATATTCTCTGGAGAAACTTCAGGAGAGAGGATCATTAGAGATATTATTAAAGTTGCGTATAATTTTATTGACCAGAACACAAAGTCAAAAAATAAAAGATTGGATATTTAACTCTGAAGAAACTGAGGAAAATATGCCGGCAATGGATCGAGATGCCGGTTTCAAATTAAATTTGAATCGATTGGTTTCGCTTTTTTTAAATAAAGAGGATATCGCTGAAAATTATACCATTCAGAGGAAAACAACCAAATTCAATTTAAACAATTTACCTGTCCAGAAACATAACCGAAAATAACAAATTTTTCATGAAAAGTATTCGAACCAAAATAATTTTGATTTTTTTAGGGGTGGTACTTCTGCCGCTACTGCCAACAATATGGCTGGTCAACGATTTAGTGCACCAAAGCTACCAGGTAGGTGTTAATCCACAAGTGGAAAAAGCCCTGAAACAGGGAGTTGAATTCTCTCGTCAACTTTATAATATTCGCAAAATCCAACTTTCTGATAAGTTGTCAAAACTTGAGTTACCGGATCAGTTTGCTCAAGATGCGGAGGGAACAAGCTTGTCGCAGCTTAATGAAATGCTATTGGAAAATAAACAGTCTTGGCGTTTTCTTTCTATTCAGTTTTACGACGCAGCGGGTCAACTTCTCAGTGAGCGGAAATTTGGCAAAAATAATTCAAAAATTTTGAGTGATCATCATTTTAAACAAATAGAAAAATCGCCGGGAGAGAAAATGATTTTTGCCAATCGTAAAGAAAATCGGTTCTTCGCGGTCGAGAAAAGAAAAATTGATAAGACTTCCGGTTATCTGGCATTGTTGGCGGCAATGGATGAACAATTTTTAGAAAAGACCGATAATAATTTGGAAGTATATCAGCTCTATCGCAGCCTGTCTTTATCACCAATTTCAATTCCCAAAAGCTTTTTTTATACCTTTTTACTGATAAGCATAATTGTGTTACTGATAACAATTGCTCTTGCGATTTGGATCTCCCAACGCATAACTCATCCCTTGGGCGAACTGGTTAAAGGCACTGAGGAGATAGGTAAGGGAAATTTGGATTATCATATCCATCAGCAAAGTCGTGATGAAGTAGGTGAGCTTGTACGCCAATTCAATCGTATGACCGGTGAATTAAAAGCCTATCAGGAAAAGACAATTTATTTAGAAAAAATGGCTGCCTGGCAGGAAATAGCTCGCCGTTTAGCACATGAAATTAAAAACCCTTTAACACCTATTCAACTCACTGCACAGGAAATGGTAGATCAATATCAAACTGAAGATGAATATGCGAATCTTCTAAAAGAATGTAATCAAATTATCAATGAAGAGGTGGAAAACCTGCGGCGTCTGGTGAGCGAGTTTTCAGAGTTTGGTCGATTGCCTGAATTAAATCTCCAATTACGGGATATTCAGTCACTAATTCACGAAGTGCAAAATTTGTATCCGCACCGAGATATTCAACTGAATATGGAAAACGAATTACCACAAGTTGAATTTGATGCAGATCGGGTCCGCCGGGTGCTCATAAATTTAATTGAAAATGCTATAGAAGCCGATCCCAATAATCAACCTCTGGTAATTCAAGTACGTCACACAAATGCAGAACTCGAAATTTCAGTGAAAGATCGTGGGAAAGGAATCCCTCATGAAGTGCAAAACGAGATCTTTCAACCGTATTATACCTCCAAATCCAACGGGATGGGATTGGGATTGGCAATTACCCGAAAAATGGTAGAAGAACATGGCGGCAAAATCCGGGTAACCTCCACGTCGGGTGAAGGTAGTATATTCACCTTTACCTTACCAACACCAGGAAAATTAGATGATTGTTAAAACCGAAAATTTGATTTGAAGGGGCAAATGAAAAATTTAAATGTTTATGTGGTAGATAATGAAAGAAATATCAGACGATCATTCGAACTTATACTAAACTCCACCAATCATAAAGTGAGGACCTTCGAAAGCGGCGAATCATTACTTAAAAATATTACCGAACAGCCGCCGGATGTGGTTTTTCTTGATGTCTTGTTACCGGGGATGAATGGCATTGAGGTATTGAAAGAACTGAAAGATGTCTGTCCGGATACCGATGTGGTGATGATTTCCGGACATGCCAATTTAAGCATGGCTGTAGAAGCGACCCGTGCCGGTGCTTATGATTTTCTGGAGAAGCCTCTTAAAAAGGAGAAAATATTATTAATCCTTCAACATTTGTCTGAGCATCGAACCTTGTTGTCTCGTTTTTCGGATTTACAGTCTTCTGTGAAAGAAGAGTATCGGTTAATCGGTGATTCTCCAAACATTCAAAAAGTATTGCAAGGCATCCATAAAATTGCACCAACCGATAGCAAAGTATTGATAACCGGAGAGAGTGGGGTTGGTAAGGAATTGGTTGCTTATGCAATCCATCAGGCAAGCTTGCGTAAAAAAGGACCATTTGTAAAAATGAATTGTGCGGCGATTCCGGAGAACTTAACCGAGAGCGAATTGTTTGGCAATGAGAAAGGCGCTTTTACCGGCGCTTCTGATAAACGAGATGGTAAATTTTTTCATGCACATGAAGGGACGTTGTTCTTGGATGAAATTGGCGACATGAGTATTCGGGTTCAAACAAAGGTGTTGCGAGTCCTTCAAGACGGCGAATTTCAAAGAGTTGGGGGTAAAGATACCATAAAAGTAGATGTGCGAATCATTGCGGCAACCAACAAAAAATTAGGTCAGTTAGTGGATGAGGGAAACTTCCGGGAAGACCTGTATTATCGCTTGAATGTGTTGCCAATAGAAGTTCCACCACTAAGGGAACGTCAGGAAGATATTCCGTTGCTGACTGAATTTTTTATCCAAAGATTTTGTCAGAAAAATAATCGGCGGGTACCTCAAATTGAAACAGATGTATATTCTATTCTAAAAAAATACCATTGGCCGGGAAACATTCGGGAATTACAAAACCTGGTTGAGCGTCTTATCATTCTTGCCGAGGGAAACGTAATAACATTAAAAGATTTACCGGATTATTTATTTAAACCGCCATCTGCATTAAATGAAATTTCTCCCGGAAGTAAAACTTTAAATGAAGTCCGGAAGGAAGCTGAGCGTGAATATATTAAACAGTGCTTACAAATAACCGAAGGAAATATATCTCAAACCGCCCGCTTACTGGGTATGGAACGCACCAACTTGCACAAGAAAATAAAAGCATTGGGAATAAAATAACGCCATAACCAGGCTGGCAAATCCGCAGTTTACTTAGAAACCCCAATCCTATTATCGATTATATAAACGGACACCAGCAGATCTGAGTTACCTACCTCTCAGGTCAATACATCTTCAATTGGTCTTCGAAAGGAACGCGGCATGGGTTGCGAATAGCCGATGCGCAAAAGCAGTAAAGGATATCTATCTTCCATACCAAGATGTTGTTTTAATTTTTCCCGAACTTCAAACTCTTCACATGGCATGTTCATATGGGCGTGTTTGATATTTAAGCTGGTGGCTTTTAGTGCTACCCGCTCGAAGCTTCTACCCACATCCACCCAGGATGTTTTTTCATTAGATTTTGCGACAAACAATAACAACCCGGATGACCCACGGATTTGCTTCTCACACTTTTTTGCCTCATTCTCGGGTTTTGCAAATTTTCTTAAAATTAATTTTCCCAGCCATCTCGGGACTGATGGCATCCCCATGGAAGCCGAATTTATTCCATCTTTAAATTTTTCTGCATCGTTTTTATTAAAGCGAACCCAAGCAGATAACTCTTTTACGAAATCCGAATTATTAAATTGCCGTATATTTCCTTCTTTTACAAATTCAATGAGAGGTTCAATTTCCTTTACATCTGTAAATATCTTTAACTGTACATTTTCCTGGCGACTTATTTGTTCAAGTTTCTGCAGATCTTTATTTGGGATTTTTTCTGAATTATAATTATTCCGGGTTGCCTGGCGAACCTGAATTGCATCAAAAAGATCGGGATCTGTTTTCACATATGATTCCCTAAATTCCGCCCGCAGGCAATCGCTCTCTTCATCCGGTGGAAAATAATCGAGTTTTGGTGAATACCCAAAATGGCTTGCTGTAATAACCAGATTCTCCAGAGCACAACCTAAGCTGATAAATAATGCATGATCGTCGGGGTCAACAACCGGGAGCCGCCGGAAATAATCCGGATAAATTTTCAGCGTATTATTGTGGATAGAAAATTTCCAGGGCTGGGTGTTGTGCCCGGAGGGCGCCAGCACACTAAATTTTAGAAAAAATTTTAATTTTTCATCGATACTTCCTTTTTGCGGGAAATCTTCTTCGCTTAATTGAGAAGGGGCTAATGTAGAATCATTTCCGGATTTCATTATATGTTCCTCCTGACAGATTTTCCTGTTTTAATTTTATTATAATTGCCGCAAGATTGGTGGTCGGACGTAAAATTGGTAATTTTATTCATGAATATCTCTATTTTTTATTGTCTCCGGTAATAATCAATTATGAAGAATTTTCTTTTAAAGGAGAATTCCTCTATAAATAATTTTCCTGGTTAGCGCGGGTATCTTTTCAGGAATCATCAATGATAATCGATTTAGGCGCTTTTTTCTTGGGTACATGTTTACTTAATATTTCTTGAGCTAATGCCATAAATGCCTGTGCGCCTGGCGAGAGTGCATCATATAAAACTACTGGTTTATGCTCAAATACAGATATCCCGATGGCAACATTCTTGGGAATTCGGGTTTTAAACACTGAACTTGAAAATTTCCCGGTTATCGCCCGGACTGCCCATT
>CAZVKP010000094.1:7101-9630 GCA_964627635.1 uncultured Calditrichaceae bacterium
GGCCAAAAAATTAGCATTGATCGCCCAAAAAATATAGGACAAAAAAAGATATAAAAGCTGCTGCTTTTGCAAACCCTTAACACGAACCAGCTTTTCATAAAAATTAAGTAATATTCCCTCTAATGTCAGTTTGGAATTGATGGTCGATTGTATTCGTTTGATGGTTTGTAAAATTCGATCAACTGCCCGGATGGAATAGTAACCGCAACGCATGGGAACAATTAATGAATCGGCTATCGATAATGCCAGCAATGTGTAATCATTCAGTAAAGGTGGGGTGTCAATGAAAATATAGTCGTAGTTTAATACCTTTGTTTTGATGAGCGCATCAATTTTTTTTCTCAACGCACCCCTATTTTGGATAATATCGTGGAGTCGGTTTTCACGACCGGAAAACTGCACATTGTTGGGAATATAATCAAATGGAGGTAAGTTGAAATGATGAATAAACTGAGAATTATCCGATACACCGGTTAAGAATTCATAAAGCCCTGCATTTATAGATTGATCATCAAGACCCAGCCCATAACTGACAGCAGCCGAGGAGTCGAAATCTAAAAGTAACACTTTTTTGTCAGCAATGGCCAGACTTGCGCCCAAGTTGATAGTTACGGAGGTTTTACCAACGCCACCTTTGGGACTTGAAATGGCAATGATCCGTGTCATTTGAATCTCATTTTGAAATAAATAACTGATTCTTCCAGATTTTCAACCTCAATTAAAATTTATTGATCGTGTTTAATTAAGGTTTAATGATGTATTAAGATTTAGTCCTTCAATCATCAGTAAATCAAAAAACTTATACCCACCAATACTTGGATGATATTATAACAACTTTTAGGAATAATGACAATTGATTATTTGGGGATTTCCGATTTAAAGTAGCTATGGTCAGCTTATGATGTCCAAAGGGGAATTTCAATAGAAGATGTTAATGTTAAATCTCAAGTTAAGGATAAGATTTTATCCGCATTACTGACTCTCATTCAATATGGCAGTGGCTTCTATTTCCACCAGTAGTTTCGGATCAATAAGATTACTTACCTCTACCATTGTGGTAACCGGTTTAATTTCTTTAAAATATTTTCCGTGAGCTTTTCCAATTTCTTCCCATTTTGTAATATCGGTAACAAAAATTCGGGTTCGAACCACATCCTGCAGAGTCGCTCCTAACTCATTTAAATTTCTGATTATCTTTTGAATAATGAATTCGGTTTGTCCATAAGGATCGTTTTCCCCGATTATTTTATCTTTATCCACTGCCGCTGTGCCTGCAATTTCAATAATATTGCCTGCTTTAATAGCTCTACTGTATCCAACGGTTTCTTCCCACTTTACGCCATCCTGAGTTCTTATTTTGTCCATTTTGTATTCCCTTGCAGAATAATTTATTTTGTGCATACCGGATTATTTTGACTTTTCCGTATATCAAAATCACAACTAAATTCTTGAAACCAATTCATTTCAAAAAACTGTTTTGAGGTCTCACCTATCAAAAATTTTACCCACATTTAATTTAGGGATTGTCCCGCAATATTGATGTGTGCTTTATACACCGCATTGGTTTCATCTTCGGTAAGATAGAGTGTTTTCAAATCTGGTCCGGCAAATTCCACATTGCTGGGATTTTTACCGGGAGTGGTAATCCGCTTCAGGATTTTTCCGGATGGCGATATAACAAACAAGGTGCCTGTTCCAAAGTGAGGTACATACAGATTTCCATTCACATCAAAAGCTAATCCGTCCGGATCGCCACCGGGCAAATTAATAAAAACTTCTCTGTTGGTCACTTCACCCGATTCAAGAATATCAAATCTTAATACGCGGTCTTTAATGGATTCACTCAGATATAATTTACCATTATTTGGAGAGATGGCAATACCGTTGGGAAAGAAGAGGCTGTCTGCTACCAGTTTAACCTGACGGGAGTCGGTATTCAGGTAAAAGACCCTTCCGTGGGAACTATTTGCATCATATTTACCCGGATCGCTAAAATAAAGGTTCCCATCTTCTGTAAAAACCAAATCGTTCGGTTTGTTGAATCGTTTACCCTGATAACCGGACAAAAACACTTCTGCTTCTCCCTTAGATGAAAACCTCACGATGGCGCCCTGTCCAAAATCGCATGCATAAAGGTCACCGTCCGGGCCAACCGTAAGTCCATTGGTTTTCCCGAAGGTACTATCTGATGCCAGCAAAAATGTATCTACCTGAGAATCTGAAATCTGAGTAATCCAGTTGCTATTGCAGTTGGACACAAAAACCGATCTTTGATAATCCCAGGCGGGACCTTCCGGAAATTGTAGATTCTCAACAACTAATTCCCATTCTGAGACCCGGATTTCCTGATTTTGGCAGGTAAACAAAAATAATATTGCAATTGTAATACTAAATAGCTGTGTGAAAACCGCTGTTTTTTTCATCTGACTAACCCGTATTTTAATTTAAACCAATTAAAATTAAGCATGACAATTCGTTCAAATTCAGAATGGTTGCCCCTCAACCGTTGTTATCGTGCAATAAAATGCT
>CAZVKP010000095.1:0-6256 GCA_964627635.1 uncultured Calditrichaceae bacterium
CTGTCCGGGTAGTAACTTTCGAACAATTGTCAATCAAATCTGTAAAATGAAAATTGCCGTTATTTATTTAAAACAATTCAGTTAAATACAATTATTGCCGGTAAATCGCCAGGTGCCGTAAGCGGAAACCATTAAAATCGGAAGGTTCGTATCCGTCTCCAACTCTGTTCATCATCAATCATCCATGAATAACTACTAAAATTTATGTCACAAGCTAATATTCGTTTAGCTTATGTTATCATACTGAAAGAAGATAAAAAATGAGGAATATATTTGCAAGAAAAAAATGTTCTAAAAATGAACCCAAAAAAACAAGCATCGCCCGGCTGGCAGACGATGCTTGTTTTAAACAGTTAGAGAAATCAGGCACGGATTGGGTTGCCGCTTTAAATCTTAGCTAACTTTGCTTTTATTTTTTCACCCACCTGCTCAAATATCACATACATAATGGGTATCACGATAAGTGTTAAAAGAGTGGCAGTAATTAGACCACCGATCACTGCACGCGCCAGCGGCGCCCAATTCTCCGACCCGGAGCCCCACTCGAATGCTAATGGCAGCATACCCAGAATGGTGGTCGCCGCGGTCATTAATACCGGACGCATTCGAATCCGTCCCCCTTCTTCAACCGCGTCATATAGATTTCTTCCCCTATCTCTGAGTTGATTGATATAATCCACCATTACAATCCCGTTGTTTACCACAATTCCAGCCAGCATCACCAGCCCCACCAGTGCCATTACACTCAGCGTGGTTCCGGTAATAAACAGGGCAGTAAATACCCCGATAATAGACAAAGGAACGGTGAACATGATGATAAACGGATCAACCAGGGACTCGAACTGCGAAGCCATTATCATATATACCAGCACTATTGCGGCAATAAAGGCAATGGTGAGATAGAAAAAAGATTCCTGCTGATCTTCTGCTGTTCCCCCGATAATCACTTGAACATTGGAAGGAATCGGTGTATCACTGATGATTTGTTCAATTTTATCCCGTGCACCGGAAAGGTCTATTCCCGAGAGATCGCATCCGACAGATACATACCGCTCCTGATTTTCCCGGTAAATGGTGGTAGGAGCGTTGCTCTGCTCAATACTGGCAATTTGTCCTAAGAGGATCACCTTCCTTTCCGCAGATGTTGGATTTCCAATGACCGGAATATTGATATTCGCCAGGGCTTCTTTCTGTTGGCGATACGGTTTGTCCAGTTTTACCAGCACATCGTATTCATCGCTCCCTTCGCGATAGCGGGCGGCGACTTTGCCCTGAATAGCTGTTGAAATAATGTTCGCCACTTGCATAGTGCTTAATTTCAAGTCATTTAATCGCTGCCGGTCCGGAATCACGGTAAGCTCCTGCCCACCTTCTTTCATATTGATTTCTATATCCACAAGCCCCTTAATTTTTTCCATTTTGGATTTTAATGTTTCGGCAATGGGGCGGGTTTGTTCAAGATCGAATCCAAAAAGTTTAATCTCAATTGCGCGTTCACCGGAAAACATACCGGGATCGACAAATTGATATGTGATGCCCGGTATCTTTTCCAATGCTGTTCGCAATGAGTCCTCGATTTCGAATTGACTCCGGTCCCGTTGCTCCATGGGTTTTAAGCGAAGTCGAAAATTTATTGCATGACTTCCCGATTCCTGAAAAAGTGCGGCAATTCCCTCCGGTGCTCCAAATAGTGCAAAGACATCCGTGACCTCCGGGACTTTTTGCTTAACGATTTCTTCCAGTTTCAGAACAGTAAGCCGTGTCTCGTTCAATGGCGTTCCGCGTTCTCTATTTACGGTTACTTGAACAAAACCCTGATCGGATTTCGGAAGAAATTCACCTCCGATGAACCGGGTTAGTCCAATGGATATTATGAGGGCCAATGCGGTGAGACCAATCACAGTTTTTTTGTGGTAAAGAGACCAATGGAGGATGCGGCTGTATCTATTTGTCAGATTTTCCAAAAAATTAGAGACCCAGGCCTTGAAACGAACCAGTCGTTTTTTCTTAAATTCAGATTCGATCCGCAGAATTCTGGAACCTAACATTGGCACAAGGGTGAGTGCAATTATCAAAGATGCAAATAAACTGAATGTGATGATAACCACCATGTCGCTGAATAATTCGCCGGCAATTCCGGGTACGAATAGCACCGGGAAAAAGACGCCGATCGTTGTCAGAGTGGAAGCAATTATAGCCATTCCCACCTCTGAAGCTCCTTTGTTTGCCGAATCCGTCAGTGGATCACCTGTTTCCCGGTAACGATATATGTTTTCTAAAACCACAATGGAATTATCCACTAACATACCGATTGCCAATGCCAGTCCAGCCATCGATACAATATTAAGGGTTAGATCTGCCAGCATCATCACTGCAAATGTAGCGATAACAGAAATTGGAATGGCTAACGCCATGATGATGCTTCCCCGAATATTCCGCAGGAAAAAATAGATGACCAGAAATGCCATAATTAGGGCAACTAATCCGGTATTTCCTAAATTACTCACCGAGCGCATAATAAATTCCGATTGGTCATACACAATATTCAATTGGGTGCCTGCCGGTAAAATATTTTTGATTTTGGGCATGGCATCTCTTACATTTCGGGTCGCCTGCACGGTATTGGCGTCGGACTGTTTAAACAGGCGAAGGAAAACACTTTGATTATAATTCGCCCGCACATCCGACACTTGTTCCTTGTAATCGTTCTCAACAATTGCAACATCCTTCACCAAAATGGTTTTGTTGCCGGAATATTTCAATACTGCATTCTTAATTTGTTCAACCGATTTGTATTCGCTTAATACCCGCAGACTAAAATTTGTGGTTGGGGTTTCGATTTTCCCTGCGGGTAACAATCCGCCTTGAGCACGAATGGAATTGACCACATCCTGGGGGGAAAGGTAATGTGCAGCTAATTTTATTGGGTTTAATCGGACGTTTACCTGCTGAATCAAACCGCCAACAGTTTCGACACTGGCAATCCCCTCTATTCTTTCCATGAGTGGTTCTATGTCGTCCTGCCCGATTTGTCGTAATTCCGCCGGTCCCAAATTGGGAGAATTTAGCACCATGAACATTACCGGAGCCATTGAAGGATCGAAAGCGAATGTTAGCGGTTCTGTAGCGTCCTCCGGTAGTGCGTCTCTGGCTAAATCCACACGTTTCCGAACATCGATTTCCGCTTGATCGATATCGCTTCCCCAGTCAAATTCGAGAATTATAATACAGACGCCCTGGGACACTTGCGAGGAGACCGTCTTCACATTTTCGGTTGCCGAAACCGCTTCTTCCAATGGACGCGCAATCAGATTTTCGATATCTTCGGGACCCACCCCCGGATACTGCGTGACAATTCCGATGACCGGAAATTCAATGTCGGGGAAAAGGTCGATTTTTAACTGTGAAAATGAAAATATGGCAAATCCGATGACAATTAAATAAATCATCGTGAGTGTGATTCGTTTTCTTATGGATATTTCAACAATTTTCATTTGAATCCTCGAAAGATATATTGCAAATATTTGTGTTAAATTGGAATTCTTTTAAACGGCAAATTGAAAATGAAATGTTTGCCATTTGTTATAACAGATTAAATAAAAGTTCAAAACATGATTAAATCATGAATAGTATATTTATAATCATTCCCGCACGACTCTAACCTTCTGTCCGTCCTTTACTATTTTTTGACCTCGTACAATTATCTGATCATTTTCTTGTAGACCTCTGGTAATTTCAACCCTGCCGGAGGTCTCTAATCCCGTTTCAACCTGAACCAAGCGAGCAGTATCATTTTTAACCACAAATGCAAAATGGCGTTTTTTGGTAAAAGTTTCTCCGGTATTTTTAACGATTTCAACATCCGTTCGTCTGATAATGCTATTATCCGGGACGACAAATGTCCCCACATGTCTATCAATTTCAATTTTGAAAAGACCGTACATGCCGGAGGACATTTTCTGATTTTGATTGTTAAAGAGAGCGATTGCTTGAAAAGTACGACTCAACGGATCAATCGCCGGATCGATTCGATGAATTTTACCGGTAAAGGATTCATCGGGTAAAGGTGGAAAAGTCGCTTTAACCATTTGGCCTATTTTAACATTTTTGATGTAGGTATCGGGTATGTTTAATTTTGCTTTCATGAGATTGGTGTTAACAATTTTGGTAATTGGTTGTCCCTGTGGAACCATCTCATCTTCATCAAAGTACAGGCTTCCGACCACTCCATCAAAAGGCGCCCGGATGTAGGTATTTTCCAATTGCTCTTTTGCTTGTTGATAAGCGGCTTCAGCCCGGTTCAAACCTGCCTGGACCTCCTGCCAGGAGGATTTTACTTGCTCCCATTGTTGTTCACTCACCGCCTTTTGCTGAAAAAGGCGCTGATACCGTTTGTACTCTTGTTCAACTTGTTGATGTCTGGCTCGAACTGATTCCAGGTTTGCTTCTGCTTGTTTCAATCCTTGTTGCCAAATTCTATTATATTGTACTGCAATTATATCATTTTGCTTTACTCTCGAACCGGTTTGTTTAACAATGCGATCGATATTCTCTGATACTTTGGCGAATATTTGGGCATCCTGAGCTGCCTCAAGATTGCCGGTAACCTCTATATACCGGGATATGGAATCCGGTCGAATTGTGAAAACCTGAACCGGAATACTTGTTTCGGTTTCTTCTTCTTGTGAAGAAGTGCATCCCAGCATGAATGCAAACAGGAATAATCCAATAAGTAAAATAAACTTCTTCATTTTCGTTTTCCTTTGTATTGATTTAATCTTTATTCCAGATTGAGTTTAGTTTTCCGATAGCTTTCAAAAGTCGCAATTGAGAAATATTGTAATTATAAACGCCTCGTTGGTATTGCACTTCACTATTTGTTAATTGAAGCTGCGCATTTAAGACATCTAATTGAGTACTGATTCCTTCTTCGTATGTTAAATTTGCCAATCGTAATGCTTCTCTTGCTTCTCCGGTTGCCTGCCGTAAACTTTCGAGGTTGATTTTTGATTCAATGAGTTGATTAAAATTATTTTCAACTTCCAGTTGAATCGATCTCACCAGCTTTTTTACCTGTAGTTGCGCTTTTTTATTGTTGATTTGTGCTTGTTGATAATCTAATACGCGTTTGGCTCCCTGAAATAAGGGGAATTGCAAAGAAATAGTTGCAGCTTTAGAGCGGACATAGTCTTCTCTGGAAACATTTTTATCATTTAGTTGGGCTTGATGCTGAACGTTTGCATTTAACACCACTGATGGCAAAAATTGAGAGGTAGAAATCCATTTCTGCTTACCTGCCGCATCTTTTTGGTGCCTTGCACTCTCTAAATCTGCCCGTTGTTTTAAAGCCAATTTTTGCAGTTCAGGTACACTTTTGGAATTGAATTCTTTTAAAAAATCCATCTGTTTTAGTGAATCCAAAACTAACAGAGAATCTTCAGGATTGATATCGAGTATAAATTTTAAATTTTCCTGAGCCATTACTTTTGAATTTTCGGCGGAGGTCAAATCCGGTTTGGTGGAGGAGAGGCGTGATTTTGCCCGAAGGTAGTCCAATTGCGAAGCAGCACCAGCTTCATAAAACTTCTCAACTTGTTCGAAATTCGCCAGCGCAGCATCATAAGAACGCTTATTGACTTTAATCAAAGCATCGGAAAGGATGATATTAAAATATGCTTCCAGCGCTTGAAGCACAACATTTTCCTCTTTGTTTTGCAATTGTGCTTCTAAAGATTGTTTTAAATTTTCCTGTATCCGCCAGTTTGCCCACCGTGCGCCGCCCGTAAATAATGGATACTGAAGCTGGAATACTTGAGTGAAGCTGTAATTGGTGCCGAAGCGAACCTCCCCGAAATTAGGGATAACGAATACCGGTCTTTCAATATTATTGGTTGCTTGAAATTGATAATTAATTTTTGGTAAAAAATCAGAGAGGGATTTCCATTTATTCAAATTTTGATGTTTAAAGTCTTGCCTTTGAATTTGAATATCCAAATTGTGTTTTTGACTTATGCCAACCACTTCATTCCAGGTTAAAGAGATCACTTTTTGTGCAGAAGCCGTAAAGTGGAGATTGAATAGTAAAAAAATGACCCCATACAAAATGATTTGCCGATTCATAAAAGACCTCCGGTTAATTGGAAGATTCGAAAAGATGAGTTTTCCAAAATTCAAAGAGTTTATCTATATTTTCATCGCTCATCGTATAGTAAGAGTTGTTCCAGTCCATCCAATAGCCCAGGCGAATAGACTGCTC
>CAZVKP010000095.1:6266-9597 GCA_964627635.1 uncultured Calditrichaceae bacterium
ATTTTGGGGGATCGTGCCCTCAATTTTACCCTGATCAAGAAGTTGGCGTATTCGGTTGAGTTTTTCCTCAAAAAGTTCGGAAGTATAATTTTTAATCTTTTCCGGAGCATTCATTAAATTTAAGGTAATAAAAAAACGGCTGAAGTTGGGATATTGTAAAACCAATGTTTGATGAAGTTTTAAAAGTCCGAATAAACGATTCATAAAATTTTTCTCATTTGAAATAAGCTTTTCGGCTAATTTCTCTCCTAAATTCCATGAATACTGTATCAATTCAATCAATAAATTTTCTTTGTCCTTAAAATAATAGTATAAAGTTGGCTTCCCAACGCCAACGGTTTCACAGATTTGACGAATAGAGACTCTGTCGTACCCATGGATTGAAAATAATTCTGCAGCGGTAAGAAAGATTTTCGATTTTGTGCCACTCTGCGAATTTTCTCGTATTTGATTCATATATTTTCCCCCAATTTATATTTACCGTTCGGTATAGTACCGACCGGAAGGTATATTTTGAGTAATACAAAATCAAGTTTAAAATTAGTTTGTCAATTTCATTTTAATTTCAATTCTGTCGAATAGGAATTTGGAATAGGCTTGAAATAATAGATATTGCCGAGTAAATTATTTTTTGTTGAAAAAGAAAACAGGAGATTGTTCATGAATTCTATTTTGGTTACCGGTGGTGCCGGATTTATTGGAAGTAATTTTGTGCGATATATGATTGACAAATATCCTGACTACCGGATTATAGTGTTGGATGCCTTGACTTATGCGGGGAATCGGGAGAATTTGAAAGATTTGGAAGGAAAACCGAATTATCTGTTTTACTATGGAAATATTTGTGACGCTGAAGTGGTGAATAATCTGGTGAGCAACTCCGATGTGGTTATAAATTTTGCTGCCGAAACACATGTAGATCGGTCAATATTGGAGGCGGGAAGTTTTATCCAAACCGATGTGGTGGGTACTTTTACATTATTGGAAGCCGCCAGAAAATATGAAATTGAGCGCTACATTCAAGTCTCTACGGACGAAGTTTATGGTTCAATAGAAGACGGTTCATTTTTTGAGGCCAGTCCGGTAGAACCTAACAGTCCTTATTCTGCAAGTAAAGCAGGTGGTGATTTACTGGTTCGAGCTTATAATCGAACTTATGGATTGCCAACCATAATTACCCGCAGTTCTAACAATTTCGGTCCATATCAATATCCGGAAAAACTGATTCCGTTATTCATTACAAATGCCCTGGACGATTTAACTTTGCCATTATACGGTGATGGTAAAAATGTTAGAGATTGGCTCTATGTGTTAGATAACTGCCAAGCAATTGACGTGATAATGCACAATGGAGAGATTGGAGAAACTTATAATATTGGTGGTGGCAACGAAATGCAAAATATTCAAATTACAGAATTGATTCTTAAACTGTTAAATAAACCCAAAACCTTAATTAAGCCGGTGCCCGATCGGTTGGGACATGATCGGCGCTACTCTGTAAATTTTGATAAGATTGAAAAATTGGGTTGGAAACCGTCCCATAAGTTCAGTGATGCGTTGAAAGAAACCATCCGCTGGTATCAGGAAAACGAAGACTGGTGGCGGCACATCAAAGAAAAAAGGGAAGATTTTCAGAAATATTACAAGCAGCAGTATAAAACATTGTAGTATTTATTAAGGAAGTATGGCTGAATCTGCATAAAAACCGGGCAAAGGATTAGGCAGGTTAAGTTCCGGAAATTTTTGATACAAATTATTAGCAAAATACCAGTCTATTTCATTATTATTCATTGGTTTTTTACCAATAACGTCTTCCCACATTCTTTCATCTTCCATGCAGAAGTATACAAACACATCGCCTAATTTTTCGCGAATATTTTGTAAAATAAATCGATACATCATTTTACGCAACGGACGTATATAGCGTGTTTTTCCGTCTAATCCCTTAATTTGGTCTCCGGAGAAAATTTTGCTGTGGGGAAATCGTTTGCGGATGATTTCTTTTAGGTGAGGGGGATACCGTAGGCTGCCCATACTGATCCATGCAATTCGATCGGGATTAACTTGCTCTGATAACTGAGAGATAAGTTGTATATAAGCCTTTTTCCAATTTGGAAAATAAAGAATCGGATCGAAGTGAAAACCAAGCATGAACCCTTTTTCCCCTGCCTGCTTCGCTGCGGTTAGGCGTTTAAACAAATTGTCAGATTTATGTTCATCAGATTGGACATATTCTTCGGGATTAAGAGACCATGATAAAACCACCTTTTGCGGATTAAGGTTTAGTAAATGCCCAATATTGTCAGTTTTACTTTTAAGCTCAAGAATAACATTTGGTAATTGCTGAACTTTAGCGATAAGTTTTTCGGATAATCTGGTAAGGGGATCAAGTGCCAGACTGTCCGTTAACTCCCCGGTTCCAACTCTTAGTACTCTATTCAAATTTGATTTTGAAAGCTGTTGAATCTCGTCTAAAATTTTCCGGTAGTTGGTATAAATAGTAATAGCCGGATTATTAATATATCCCTGTAAAATACAATAGGTACAATCAATAGGACAATTGGTGGTTTCGTTAACCACCAAATAATTACAGCATCGATAGCTGTCTGCGGTTCCGGGACATGGTTTGACAAAATTGCCTTTAAAATGGGTTAACCAAAGTGTACGTTTGCCTTCTGTAATTTTTAAATTAGAAAGATATGCCGCAAAGCGTTCACTGGATTTTACAATTGATGGGTTAATTTTAGGAAATGCTTTTCGGACTCTTGTAGTAATTTCATCCTCAATTACCTGTTGATCTATAAAGATTTGTTCTATTTTAAAATGGTTCATATTATGCCGTAGATAATTGTTTATGAATTTAGAAAATGGGGAGAGATAAATATTTAAAAATTTATTGAATAGAAAATTAACTCACTTTTTTGATACTAAAAATATCTTTATCCTCTTGGGAATCCTCGTTGTTATCGTTCTCTGATCCGGTAGCGATTTGTCTTTTCATGACTTTCACAAAAGTTTTGACCAATTTCGGATCAAATTGGTTCCAGCCGTTTTTTTCGATTTCTTCAAGTGCCTTTTCTTTGTCCATACCTTTCCGATAAACCCGGTCTGATACCAACGCCTCATAGGCATCCAAAATTGCCAGAATTCGAGAAAACAGCGGGATGGCTTCGCCACGTAATCCATCCGGGTAACCAGTTCCATCGAAACGCTCATGATGATGACGAACTATTGAAGCTACTTCGGATAACTCTTCAATTTCGCCTAAGATTTTACTGCCGACAATTGGATGGTCTTTTGCTTTATGGATTTCAAAATCTTCTAATCCATC
>CAZVKP010000096.1:0-9438 GCA_964627635.1 uncultured Calditrichaceae bacterium
GGGATTTCCCCAATAGTAAGGTTATTCGATTAGAGCAAAATTACCGCTCCACGCAAACCATTTTGGATGCGGCAAATGCCTTGGTATCGAATAATTTAAACCGTTTGGGTAAAAATCTTTGGACCCAACTGGATACGGGTGATCCGATAAATTTACTGCAGGCGAGGGATGAAAGACACGAAGCAAATTCAGTAGTGCATTTTATTCAGCAGGAAACTTTACAAAATAATTTTTCATTGAATGAAGTTGTGGTTCTGTATCGCACCAATGCGCAATCCCGGGCGTTGGAAGAACAACTTCGTCGCAATGCTATGCCGTATTCCATTGTTGGAGGAATTAAATTTTATGAGCGGAAAGAGGTTAAAGATGTGTTAGCTTATTTGCGGATTTTGGTCAATCCGAATGATTCTATCAGCTTACAGAGAATTCTGAATTTTCCGACCCGAGGTATTGGACAAACCACTCAACAAAAATTGATTGATTATGCGTATTCCAATGGTAAATCCTTGTATGATGTTCTGGCAGAAGTTGATAAAGTTGAAGGAATTACTGCAAATACCCTTAAGCGGATTGATTCATTTTATCAAATGATTGAAAATTATCGGAGCTTAATAACGGGATATGATGCATATCAGATTGCAAATAAAATAGTAAATGATGTAGGCTTAAAACAGTTATATGAAAATACCGGTAGAGTAGAAGATGAAACGCGTCTGGAAAACGTTAATGAGTTGATGAACAGTATTGATATTTTTGTTGCGGACCATCCGGGAGAAGCTCGATTGCAAAATTATTTGGATGAAATCTCTTTATTAACCGATTTAGATCGATGGGATCCCGACCGCCCTTCGGTAACACTGATGACACTTCACAGTGCCAAGGGATTGGAATTCCCTCTGGTTTTCATTACAGGTTTAGAAGATGGACTGTTTCCCATCTCACGTTCATTTGAAAAGCCGGAAAATTTAGAGGAAGAGCGGCGCTTGTTTTATGTGGGAATTACACGGGCGCAGAAAAAATTATTCCTGTTACATGCACAACGCAGACACCGGTTCGGACAGGGAGATTATGGCACTAATTTTTATTCCTTACCTTCCCGCTTTTTAAAAGAAATTCCGGAGTCATTTACTCAAAATGTGGGTTATACAACAGATTTTCAGGAGCGAAAACAAACCCGTTTAAATTTCAGAAAGCCGTATTCCAGGAAAACGAATGCATCTCACTTAGATTCACTTCCGGATGAAGATAGTGAATATAAGATCGGACAGTATGTAAATCATGAAATATTTGGAAAGGGACAAATCTTAGGGGTAAATATTAGCAACCTCGGAACTAAATTGACCATTCAATTCAACAATCGTGATATAAAAAAGTTGATTGCAGAATATGCCAACTTAACTATCAGTGACAATTAGGAGTCTTAAACCATGATAAAAAAGAGCATTACTTTATTATTAATTATCATGCTTGTAACCATAACGTTCTCCCAGCGTTATGGAGAAAGCGATGATTTTTCTTATGCTTTAAAACTATTTAACGAAGGTTTTTATGATATTGCCGCCCAACAGTTTCAGGTATTCCTGGAACGTTATCCAAATAGTGAAAGGGTACCGGATGCAAAATACTACCTGGCACTTTCCTATTACAATGTTCAGGATTTTGAGCGCGCCAGAATTGAATTCCAGTCACTGGCAGTTGGATATCCTGATCACAATAGAGCTCCGGATGCCTGGCAAAAAGTAGGAGAAAGTTACCAAAAGTTGAACAAACCCGCAGCAGCAGCCAAAGCCTTTGAAACAGTGAAAGTCTTGTATCCGGAGGATCCCAATGCACCACCCTCATTGTATGAAGCCGCTAATGTATATTTTAATAATGGGCAATTAAAGCAAGCCGAGTCTACATTACAGGATTTTCTTGATCGTTATCCGGCCAGTGCACTTTATGCCAAAGGACGGCTTTTATATGCGCGTATTCTTATGCAAGAACAAAATTTTGATCAAGCGTTTAAAGAGTTTCAAAAAGTACTGGAATCTGATGCCAGTTCCGATGTTCTTGCCACTGCCCATGTTGGACTTGGAGAATTTTACCAAAACTTAGGTCAGATGGAAAAGGCAAAATCCGAATATGATTTGGTTCTGACCCAATTTAGCAGTACAGATGCTGTTTATCAGGCAATACTTAAATATACTGACCTACTGGCAAATACCCAAGATTTTGAAAAAGCTACCAGTTTAATTTCCAAAAACTTGAACCGCTTTAAAGATAGAAGACAACAGGCAGAATTGAATCTAAAATTAGCGGCAATTTATTTTTTGCAGGAAAATTTCCTGTCCGCACGAAAAATTTTGGAATCCCTACAACCGGATATGTTAAATGATTCGCTGGCGGCACGAACTTATTTTTATTTGGGAAATGTTTACACAGCAGAAGAAAAATTCCAACAAAGCCTTTCTGCTTTTGATAAATTATTAGATTCAAAGGAATTAAAAACTGGAGGAAAAAGATATATACCCGAAACTCAGAAACAGATTGGCTATACTTTGTTAAAAAGTGATCAATTTCTGCGAGCCCAGGATCAGCTAACACAATATATAAAAAATTATCCTGAAGATAACAATACTGGTCGGCTATTGGTGGATTTATTTTATGCCGCATTAAAAAATAGAAATTCACGAATCGCTGAAGAAGTCTATCATCAACTATTAAAAAATTATCCGAATCATCCTAAAAGAGATGATATGTTATTTAAGTTGGGTAGCTATTATTTTCAGAATAATAATTTTTCTGAGAGTCAGTCCAAATTCCAACAATTCATTCAAGATTATTATGCATCCGCCAAATACGATTCGGCTAAGCAACATCTGAATTTAATCCGGAATTTCTATAATACGAATCAAAATGTAGGCGTAAACAAACTTGCAAGACTTATCGGGCGCATTTTGTCTGATGAAAACACTCAAGTTCTTAAACTTGAATTAGCAAAAATTTACCTTCATGAACTGAGGAACATTGAAGAAGCCATTCAGTTGTCTGAATCCATTGTACACAGTTCCACTGATTCTACAAGTCTGGCGGAAGCCTATTTTCTATTGGGAGAAAGTTACTGGAGACTTGCACAAAAAAAAGCATTCGAGGGAAACATTAATAGTTTTGAAATTGAAGAAGCACAGGCAAATTTAAAAAATGCAATGTCTTATATTAATGCTTTTGAGGCAAAGGATAGCCTCACATTTAAGTTTTTACAACTTACTGCGCAAGACCCATTCGCAGGAGAGATGCCTGTAGATAGAAAAATTAAGTTTTGGGAACATTTCATTTCAAATTATCAAAACTCCAAATTTTTAGATCGAGGAAAACTTGTTTTAGCTGAAATCTATGAGTCCATTGGTAATACCGATAAGGCAGTGACATATTTGAATGCCGTTTTGCAATCTTCAAATACTAATTTGTCAGGCGATGCTTATTTCAGTCTTGGCAACCTATATTATGCTCAGGGAGATTTTCAAAAAGCAGCCGAATATTTAAAAGAGTATTTACTGAAAACATCAATTCATCCACACCGTGCCGAAGCCTTTGCCTTACTTGCTAAAATGCGAGAAGGACAGGAAATGTATGATGAAGCCGCTCAGTTTTGGGCACGACTAAGCCAACAATACGATTATACATCAGTTGCAGAGCAAGCAAAAGATCGTATTCCTCAAATCTATCTGAAAGCTGGAAAATATCAGGCTGTTTTAGATTATACCAAACCTTATATCAGCAATATTTTTCATAAGGATATATTGTTACGCCATTTGAATAAAATTGAAAATCCAAAATTTTTATTTTATTCCGGGAAAGCCTATTTTCAGTTAGACAGATATTCTAAAGCAAGACAGGAATTAATGGGCTATATCTTTAATACTGCAAATCAAACATATTCTGATGAAAGCTTAATGCTGCTGGCAGATATATCGATAGAAGAAGGTGACATGGATGCCGCAGTTTTACATTTGCAGCTTGTGGCAAAGAACGAAGATTCTCCTTTTTTTATTCAAGCAAACGCTAAAATTGCCGATATATATTTTGAACAGCAAAAATATGACAAAGCACAAGCATTGTATGCAAAGCTTATCCCGCAAGTTGACGATCCGGAACAACAAGTGCGTTTCAGGGCAAGAGAAATGATTTCCTTAATTAATCAAGGTAGACTGAGTGCCTTCAACTCCAAGCTTTCAATTTTCAAGAAACAACATGATTCTCATAATGAGTATAGAAATTATCGTGCAAATTTTGAATTCGAAATTGGTAAATATTATTACGAAAACAAAAATTTTGATTCAGCAATTGACAAGTTTGAAAATGTTGCCGATGATTATAAAAAAAGCGAATTTGCCGATGACGCTGAATATTATTTGGGTTTAACGTACACCACTTTAAATAAAGTTGAGAAAGCGCAGGATATTCTCACAGCATTTGCTGAGAAGTATCCGAACAGTATTTTAAAACCCAATATATATGTTACGTTGGGAGGTTTGTATTATCGGGCAGAAAAACAGAATCTGGCAGTTGGTGCATTTAAACGGGCGGTTGAAATGGCACAGGAACCCTCTACCAGAAAAGTGGCACTCTCCAATTTAATTAGTTTGTACCAGGATTTAGGATTGTGGGATGGGGTGCTCAATCAGTCCCGGACTTACGTAGAGGAATTTCCTGAGGCAGATGATGTTATGGATAAAAAAATACTTATTGGTACTTCACTCAGTCGATTGAATCGATACACCGAAGCAGTGGAATATTTGCGTAAATTAAAATTTCGAGCAAATAGCGAACAGGAACCGGAAATTCAATTTTATATCGGAGAAGCATATTTTAATGCAGGTCAGTACCAAAATGCCATTCGTGAATTGGTAAAAATTCCACTACTCTCAAAACAAACCAAACTACAATGGGAAGCCAGCGCACTTTATTATTCAGGTCAGGCTTACGAAAAACTCGGACGTAGGGAGGATGCCATTCGCATGTACCAGGAGATTATAGATCGACCGGGTATTATGGTTGAGTTGAAACGGGAAGCTCGGAAAAAAATAGATCAACTTAAAAATGCCGGATAAGCGAAAAAGTCTTTGTAATCTTAGTATTCGATTGATTATATTTGATTTATTAAAATTTCTGGAGGGGATAGAATGAAGAAACTGTTACTTTTATGTCTTGCAATCACTGTCATATTTATGATGATGTCTTGTGGTGGAGTAAAAAGATTATCTCAGGAAGAGTATGCGGAATTATCTCCTCAGGAAAGAGTTGCCCATATGGAAAAGTATGTTGCAGAGAATCCGGAAGATATTGAAGCAAAAAAAGAGCTTTATAAAGAATATCTCAACATGGGAATGCCCGAACGCGCTATTCCCGTTATGAAAGAAATTACGACGCAAGACCCATATCAGCCGGAAGTGCAATATGAGTACGGCAAGTTGATGATGGAGCGTGGGGAAAATCAATTGGCATATCATGCATTTCGCGATGCCTTACAAGCTGCCGGGGGAAGTGCTTATGCGGAACCCATCTCTCGCTATTTAGGCGGTAAATATGTGATCCAACAAATTACCAGTTCACCGGCAGATGAAGCTTTTCCGAGTTTTTCTAATGATGGCGACAAAATTATCTTTCAAACCAATCAGAAAGGTAATTGGGATATTATGGAATTGGAACTTTCCAGTGGAAATACCCAATATCTTGTGGATAGTTCTGCAGATGAGGAGCTTCCTTGCCAAAGTCCGGATGGAAGTAAGTTGGTCTATACCTCCAATGTTGACGACCAACGTCCCATTGACCGCAAATTTAAAGTAAGAGAAGTCTATTTGGAAAATCTGGAAAGCGGATTTACTGATAATTTGACGGAGACCGTTGCAGATGATTGGTTGCCCAGATTCAGTCACGATGGAGAACAAATATTGTTTGTTACAGAGAGAAGTGATCTTCGAAGTGTCCCTTATACTGAGAAGCAGAGTGATATTTATGTCATGGAAAAGGACGGAGATTTTCACACTCAGTTGACTGATAATGAGTTTAATGACGGTGGTGCCTGTTTTGGGATTAATGACCAAAAAATATATTTTCATTCTAACCGTAATGGCTCTTATGACATATTTGTCATGAATGCAGATGGAAATCTTCCGATGACCGTGCTGGGTAATCCGGATAGTGATGAAGTTAATCCATATGCCTCTCCGGATTCCACACATCTTGTTTATTTCGGTAATCAGGGTGGAAACTACGATATTTACCGGACGACTATTGAAGGAGGTAATGTCGAAAGGCTGACATTCAATCCAGCCAGAGATTCAAACCCTGTTTATTCACCGAATGGTAACTCAATTGTTTTTCATTCTAACCGTAATGGAAATTTTGATATTTTCATGCTTAGCTTTGAAGTGACCAGTGAACCAACTGTTCAAGAATTGATTACCAGATTAGAAGATTTGTTGCAATAACTCAGAGACCTGAGATTGTTAAAAGTCCTTATATAGCCCATTTAAGTACTTTACCGGGCTTTTCGGTCAAACATTAATTATAAAAATTATTTTTTGTATATTTCTGATTAAACCGTTATCTGCTGAGTAAGTTGAGAGTTATTTTAACTTTTTAATCTATCTTTTTGCAGTCCTTTTCTTATTTATACAGGATAAAATTTTCAGGATGAATTTGGTCTTCTTTACAATTCATGGGGGCTTCTGATGAATAAAATAGTTTTATTCTTGTTAATCGTTGGTGTTGCATTAACAGGATTCACTCAAAATACTGCTGGTGATGCAATCAATGTAAAATTTGATCGACCAGTTACTGACAAACAAATAGAACAGCTAGCCCGGACGTTCAATTTGGAGAAAATAGATGAAATTAAAAATCTAAATATTATTACGTTCCGGGTGAAAGAGACACAATCATTTGAACAAGTAATAAAACAGTTAAAATCAATTGATTATGTGGTTTACGCTGAACCAAACTATTCCTACGAGGCGGGAGACTTGAAAGTGGTTAAGACCACAAATCAACAGGAGGCATCCGACAGCGACACGACCGAACAAATAATGCCCTTTAACAAAATAACTGGAGTAGATACAATTCCGGGTGAAATATTAGTTAAATATAAAGACATCAGGGCAGAAGATAGGGCAGTACCATTGGCACAACAGGTCGGCATTCAGGCAATTGAATCAATACCCGAGCTCAGTATTCAGCGCTATCGAATAATGACCGGTAAAACCATGGAACAGGTATTAAAAGATTTGAGAGCGGAACCCAATATTGAATTTGCCGAACCCAATTATGTTGTTTATGCCCTGGAGACACCAAACGATCCTGATTATGATCGACTTTGGGGGCTTCACAATGAAGGACAAACCGGTGGTACCTTTGATGCGGATATCGATGCACCGGAAGCGTGGGAAAAAGAAAAGGGAACTAAAGATATTATCGTTTCCATTATTGACACTGGTATAGATTATACACACCCGGATTTAGTTAACAACATCTGGGTAAATGATGGAGAAATACCTAATAATGGCATGGATGACGATAACAATGGTTTTGTGGATGACTTCCGAGGATGGGACTTTGCTTATGATGATTCTGATCCTATGGATGATAATCGGCATGGGACTCATACTGCGGGGACCGTCGGTGCTATGGGGAACAATAATGAGGGGGTTGTTGGTGTCAATTGGACGGTTAGCCTGATGCCGGTCAAATTCCTGAATTCAGATGGTTCAGGAACAACTTCTGATGCGGTAAAAGCCATAGTGTATTCATCTGACAATGGTGCGCATGTTTTAAATAACAGTTGGGGTGGCGGAGGAGAATCCGAAGCACTAAAAGATGCTATTGACTATGCTAATGACAAAGGAGCGCTTTTTATTGCTGCTGCCGGCAACGAATCAAATGATAATAATAATTCTCCCAATTATCCGTCAAATTACCAGGTGGAAAATGTAATTGCTGTAGCTGCTTCAAATGATGATGATAATTTAGCTGGATTTTCGAATTTCGGTAAAACCACTGTAGATTTAGCTGCGCCTGGTGTCAATACTTACAGCACGGTGCCCGGAGAACGCTATGAATCTCTGAGCGGTACATCCATGGCAACTCCCCATGTATCCGGTGCAGCTGCCCTGGTATGGGCATATTTTTTACCACACTCCAACAAAGAAATAGTGAAATTTAGACTATTTGGTGCTGTAAATTATGTCCGCGATTTGCAAGATGAGGTTTTACTGGATGGCAGATTAAATGTGAACACCGCACTGAGCGATCAGCCTCTCATTGCTATTATCGGCAAACTCTTTGATACCGAAGATGAGTCCGGTCCCTATCAGGTGAAAGCATCGGTTATTGACCAGGATACGGTCAATTCCGTTAAATTATTTTACCGAATGACAGAAAATTCCACTGGAAGTGATACCTTGGATATGGCAGCAGAAGGGAATTATGTATTTGCGGCAAATATCCCCGGTGCCAGCAGTGGAACTAAAATTGAATATAAAGTGTCTGCCCTGGATACCGATGGCAATTTAGCGGAAACCAGATTTTATTCTTTAAGAATTGGTGAAACCAGTAATGGATGCTGCGGTTCATTTGCGGCCACAGTTGAAACCGAATCTCCTGTAAAAGGCAAATTAGCGACTTTTTTATTAAATTTCTTAATATTTTTTGGACCACCGGTCTTCTATAAATGGTATTTAAAAAGTTTCAAGCGTTAGCAGTGAAGTTAATGAATTCTAAAAGAAATGCATTTCAGAGAGAGAACGAATACTTCAACGGGTTTTGAAGACCATATGGTATTATAAAAACATTCCTCTTTCCTAAACTGAGTTTTGGAAGGAGGAATGTGGATTTTGATGATTCATACCTGCTTTGAGCTTAAATGCTAAGAGAATCGTTTTTCCCATTCTTCCTTAAGCAAACTCATCCGGACAACATCAACAAACCGCTCATCTTTGCGGAATTCATTAAAAAGGACGCCTTCCAGCTCAAATCCGAATTTTGTATTAATATTTATATTGCGGATATTAGTGTCCATGGAGTGGATAAAGACTTTATTATATTTTTGTATCATAAATGCATAATATAGAAACAAAAAAGTTGCACGTTTTCCGATTCCTTTTCCACTGTATCCTGGTGCGCCCACAAATTTTTTCATTTCTAATTTTCGGTTTTTTTCATCTAAACTATCTGCACCGATAATGCCCACAAAATCATCTTCATAATATATTCCGAAATAGCTTCGATCCGGAGTGTCAAAAAGGTATTGTGCCAGGGGAGAAGCATCTTTCGGAAAATAATCGATGAATGTATTTTGAATGACAGGATCTCTGAGCCATTCACTGAGCTGGGGCATAACTGATGGTTCAAGAGGTGAAATGGTAATATTTTCAATGCTTAATTGGTTTTGTTCCTGCC
>CAZVKP010000097.1:0-9242 GCA_964627635.1 uncultured Calditrichaceae bacterium
ATCCGCTGATGCGGAAAACGTCCCATCAAAACGATTTCTTTCGCGCTAAAGTCGAATGCGCTGGTGAATTCCTGCGGCACAAATCCGATGATTCGCGCCAGCGCTCTGCGGGAATAGGCATAAAGCTCTTTTCCTTGAATATCGATGTGACCGCTGAGTGGAATTAAAATCCGATTGAGCAATTTAAGCAAAGTGGATTTCCCTGCGCCATTAGGACCAATAATGCCTACAAATTCTCCGTCAGAAACCCGGAAATTCAGATTTCTTAATACGGCTAAACCGTTGTAAGCGAAATTCAGATTGGATACCCGGATCATGGTGATTCCGCAATGTAGCTTTGGATGAGCCCAGAAAATTTAATAGCAATTTTAGAAATTCTCGGTCCGGGCACCACAAAATAGCGATCTGAAAACAGGTAAATGTTTGACTCTTTCACAGCAGAGATATTTTCAAATGGTTTGCACACTTCCATTTCCTTCTTGATTTTTGTATCCGTTAAATTCCACCCCGGATGAAATTCCAGGATCATCTCAACATTGCGTATTAACAGATCTTCTTTATTTACCGGAAAGTAACGACGTGAAACATCTTCAAAAACATTCTTACCGCCGCTCATTTCCCAAATCTGACTCAGGTAAGTTTTTGGTCCCGACAAATACAGTCCTTCCAAGCTCCCCGGTTGCCTGCCAACCACCAGAATTGCTTTAACCGGCTTATTAAATTTATCCGCAATTTGCGAAATGTGTCGCAAAGTATCTTCGATACCATTCTTCACACGAACGGCCTTTGCTTCCTTGTTTAATAATTTTCCGACTTTTAACAGTCCATCCAAAATATCCTCAACGGTATCATTGGGAATACCGGCAACCCGAAACCCCAGGTTTTCCAATTTACGGCGATTCTCAGCATTGGGATACTGCAATACCAGATCCGGTTGAAGCTGAACCAGTTTTTCAAAATTGATGTTCAGATAGCCGCCAATAGACGGAATTTGTTTTACCGAATCCGGATAGGTACAAAAATCGGTGCGGGCGACCAATCGGTTACCGGCACCAATCTTAAAAATCATTTCAGTGATATGTGGTGCTAAAGATGCCACACGCTGTGCCGGTTTCCGGGTAATTCCGTCACCCACCAGTATGCATAATATGATCAAACAACCAGATAAGGTTTGTTGAAACAAACTAAAAATTATTGACTTTTTCTTCCAGCTATTGGTCATAAAAGTATTTTCTGAAATTAAAATACCTTATCGAATTTATTTTTCCGTCGCTTCAATTCTAAATAAACTGCCGACTTCTCGTTTTCGTCCAGTTGAGACCATGTTGCAATTTCATGCAAATTTCGATAGCATCCTTTGCAATATCCCGAGTCCGGATCAATTTCACATACATTTATACACGGAGATTTTTGAATTTTCTCAGTCATTATGGATATCCTGAATTGACATGTTTTTCATTTACCGGATTAACTGCATTTTACCAATTTCACTTGAATTCCCGGATTTAATTTTATAAAAATAAATTCCAGATGGAGCCGCAATGCCTTGTTGATTTCGGCCATTCCATTCCACTTCGTGGAGCCCTGATCTCATCCGGCGGTCTAAAAGCGTTTTAATTTTTTGCCCCAGCAGATTGTAAATGGTTACCGATACTCGGCTTCTTTCAAATAATTGAAATTTTATGGATGTTATCGGATTAAACGGATTGGGGTAATTTTGGAACAGTATGAAATTAGCAAACGTTTTGGCTTCCCCCTGCGCAAGATGGCTGGGATTTGCCTCATACAAAGCGATAGAAAGCGGACCATCCCCCACTAAATAAGAATTCAATTTCTGATGATCGGAGCCGTAAACATATACTGAATCCGTTATAAAATCCGTTATGAATACTCTGTTCTCAGAATCAACCGCAATACCGGGCCCGCCGGGTAAGGGATTATTTTCATCCCGTTCAAATGTGTGCGTTTCAAGGTTGTAAACCAGCACACTGGAGCCAAAAGTTGCCAGATACGCTTTACGATCTGAGCTGACCACCACATTTGTGATGGTAACATTTACCGGCACACTTAATTTAACAGTGTCTTCTTCCGTATCGATAACGTCCATTTGCGGACCAATATCCGCATAATTTCCGGTGCAGGCAACCACAATATCACCATCCGGACTTACCGCCACCGCCTGAGGATTAATGCCCACCGGGATTTCCGAGACCGAGTAATCTGTTATATCAATCACACTCACCATACCATCAGAATAATTCCCAACACTCTGAAATCCGGTATTGGCAACGTACACTTTGCCATTGTAGTATTCAACTCCTTCCGGACCGGTACCTACTGCGATGGTATCGATGATTTGACCGCTATTAACATTTACAATTGAAACTTCGTTTTTAAGCAATAAACTGACCACTGCAACGGAATCATTCACAAAATCCATCGCATATGGATTTGAACCGTTTTTCAAATCAATCCTTTTTAGGGTATTTGAGGTAACTAAATCAATGACCTGGATTTCATTGTCTCCGGAATTGACCACATATCCCTTTTCGTTGCGAATCACGATTTGATTGGTATAAAGCCCCAGTGGTTCTGCATTGCGGTTAACGCTTTCTTCATCCAGCTTGATAACCGAAAGATTTTCGCCGAGGGTATTCACCACATAAGCGCTGTTGGGAATCTGAGCAAATATTCCGGTTACCAGCACATTCAAAATAAAAATAAGAAAACCTGTAAATAACTTAATCATAACGACTCCTTTTTCTATTTCTTCTGATATTTTAGTTTTACACTTATTTGGAAGTGTCTTTCCGACATAGGATATCCCCGGATGAGTTCGTAAGAGGTAGAGGTTATATTTTTAACCGCAAAATCCATATCCAAATGAAAAGGGTGAATCTGTTTTTGATAGGATATCGATAAATCCCACAATCCATATGTATTGAGAGGAATTCCGGTATTCGCAGGAACCACTTCCCGCTGACTGACAAAGCGATATGTCGCCAGTAATTCAAAAGGCAGGATTTTCAACCACCCGCTGGTATTCAAAGTATGTTGAGGCGTAAAGACGATCCGTCTGTTGTGACGATTGGGTTCGCTGCTTTTATTTATTGCGTCTATATAACTATAATTCAGATTCAAATAAAATCGATTGGCAAACATTTTTTGTTTCACATCGATATCCACTCCTTCTTTAGACACCCGCTGTTCATTTTTAGGCTGCCAAATCCCATTTACTCCCCGGTGCCAGAAAATTAAATCTTCTATGGATTCGTTGTAGTAATAAATGCTGATCTGGGGCAAAGATGAATTTTGTGGTATCCAGCGAACAGATAGATTGCGAATGGTTTTTCGTTCAGGTCGTAACTCTGGATTACCGCGCGCACGTGCGTCCCCTTTCCAGAACAAACTGTTGAAATCCGGATACCGAACCGCTCTTGACCAACCGGCTGAAAGATTCAAACTTGGCAGAAAAGCCGGTACCATGCTTAACCCGAAAAGCGGATACGCTTTGGGCTGTTGATCAAAATATTTCTCATATCGGAAAGCTGTCCGGAATTGTGCAGTACTCATAACTTCTTGCAAAATCGGCAGCGTATATTCAAAACTGCCGTAAGCACCCACCGAAGAACGCTGTTTTAGTCCGACACTCAACGAAGGAAACAACAGGTTTTCATGGTCCAGCTCTTCTTTTAGATAATGAAAACCCAGCCGGGTATCGATACTCGCTGCCGGTTCAAACATTGCCCCAACTTTTGCCTCATAATTTCTATTAACCTGGTTCGATTTATAGCGGGTGAATGGAGATAGATCGTTTTCATTGTTAAATAATTGGGTGAGTTCGTGGTAACTTAATAGTGTTTTCAAGTAACTATTCTGGTCGACATACCAGTGATGATTTATCTGGAAGGTATGCGTTTGATCTTTTTTAGATGCACGAAAATGATTCATCTCTTCAAAATAGGCAGAAGGCAAACCTTGTTCACCCTGCCGGTATTGATAGAGCAAATCCATCCGATGATCCTGCGGTTCAATATTCAATTTAGAAAATAGTTTCTTATTCCGATACCAGGCATTCTCACGAGTATATTGGTCCTTCTGGTATTGATAATTAAAATTTTGCCGGGAATACGCCTGCCGGTAACTGGTTATCAATCCCAAATTTTCCCATGAGACACTGCTGCCCACATTGCCCGAAGCCGTGGAAAACGATCCAAATTGGGAGGTAATCCGGACATGATCAACTTCGCTGCGATTACGGGTCTTAAATGAAACAACACCCGCAAAAGCATTACTGCCATAAATAGTCGCATTTCCTTGGCGAATAATTTCAATTTTTTCAATTTGCTCCAACGGGATCACACTCAGATCCACTTCACCGGTTTGGGGATTATTTAACCTTTGACCATCCAGCAAAACCAGCACCTGATTGCCCTTGCTGCCATGTATTCTGATGACGCCTCTACCGGAACTGCTGCCATTTGATTCCACTTGTACACCCGCCACCTGGTGTAGAATATTTTCCAATCCCATTTGGCGATATGCTTCAATCTCTCCAAAAGATAAAATAACCTTATCGCCTTCCACAGTCGCCCTCTGTCTTGGAAAATCTGCACTCACCAAAACCGAATCACCGGCGATCGGTTTCTCTTTCAATAAAATCTGAATTCGCTGATTCTGGTTTCGGTAAATTTGAACACGGTTTATGTTTTCATTTTCATATCCCAGTAATGAGATGGTCAAATTGTAGATACCGGGTTGGAGATTTTCGATCTCAAAATACCCCGACTCATTGGTAAGAGCTCCCTTTTCAGTATCTTCAACCCTAATGATGGCGGCTGGCAAGGGGTTTCCGGTATCCGAATCGTGCACATAGCCAGAGAGCCGGATGTTATTCTGCGAAATTCCCAATTTCCAGGAAATCATCAGAATAAATATTCCGACCACAACCGAATACTTAATTGAAATCAAGCTAAACGGATTTACTGTTTTTCTTAACAATCTTTCATTCATATGTTATTTTTTCGAATTAATTAAGCCACAATCTTACTTCAATTGTTAAAAAGTTATGGAATCCAAAATTATGAACATTGATGCGTAATTCGCGATCCGTGATTCCTGATGTGAAGTAATACTTTTTCGCATATATTCCTTCTAACTGTTTAAATATTAAAGGCATAAATCCTATACATAAAAAAAGCCCCAACCTTCCGTAATGGAAAATTGGGGCATAGGGGGAAAAATAAGTTTTTATCCTTAACCCAGCCTTCCCACGAAGGTTTTTTCGGGCTAATCATTTCCGCCGGTCTCCTGACTCAGGATTCGTCCTACTCGCTCGCCTTCCCGTCCCGGAATTTTGGGACAGTGGCTTTTATGAACTTTCGTCCTCCATTACAGTTGCGGGGCAGTGGCGGATTTTCACCGCACTTCCCGTTCACAGAAATGAATTAATCAAAATTATGTTATAGACCAATCACCTATTAAATATAGACAACCCAGTCGAATAAATCAAAGGTTTATTTTTATATGCGTTTTTAGATTTAATCTCGGACTTTACATGATCATAAAAATACATTAATATTGACTTTAAAGGAGAAGTTCGGGTTTATGAAAGTTTATGAGACTGATTTAAAAGACCTTTTGTTAATTGAACCCACTGTTTATGAAGACGATCGGGGATTTTTCTTCGAAAGTTATAATCAGCGTGTTTATGCTGAGCATGGCGTTACTGCTGATTTTGTTCAGGACAATCATTCCCGCTCGGTTAGAAACACCCTTCGGGGACTGCATTATCAGATAAATCCGGGACAGGGAAAATTAGTAAGAGTGGTAGTGGGTGAGGTCTTTGATGTAGCCGTGGATATCCGGTTCAGCTCACCAACTTTCGGCAAATGGTCCGGATATTACTTATCGGCGGATAACAAACGACAAATGTATATTCCGATTGGATTTGCCCATGGCTTTTGTGTAGTGAGCGATGTGGCTGAATTTGAATATAAGTGCACTGATTTCTACTCGCCCCAGGACGAACGCGGTATTGCCTGGAATGATCCTGATATCGGGATCGACTGGCCGATAAAAGAGCCGATTCTCTCAGAAAAAGATAAAAATAGCACCTTTTTCCGGGATATTGAGCGAGATTTTATCTATCAAATTTAATTGTTTTCAATAAAACGCTTGACATTTTCACACAACAATCTTAATATTTAACCATATTGGTTAAGTTTTACATTTATTAACCGTAACGGTTTTTTAACTATATCGGTTTAAATATTTATAATTAAACCAAAAAGGTTTAAAATGTATGTAGTTGCAGTTATCGGAGATATCCACAGTTCGCGAGCCGCAAAAGATAGGCAGGAATTACAACATAAATTATTGTCCACGCTCAAAAAAGTAAACCGTCGGAACAAATCTTTGCTTTCTCCTTTCACCATCACATTAGGCGATGAATTTCAGGCAGTATACCAAAATGCGAATAATCTTTTTATCGATATTTGGACCATTGTAACAGAATTATATCCTCAAAAATTTCGATTCGCATTCGGCGTGGGTAACTTGACAACACAAATAAATCGCAAACAAGCAATAGGAATGGATGGCCCGGCATTTCACTACGCCAGGCAATGTATTCAGGATCTCAAAGAAACTTCCAATTTATTTAAAATTTTAGGAGAACAGCTTGCTTACCCGGAAATACTCAATCAAAGTCTGAATCTGATTTCTCACCAGATTGCCGGATGGGAGAAAAACCGGTTCAGAATTCTTGCAGGACTGTACCGCAATGAAAGTAGCAAAGAAATGTCTACCAAACTGGGCATCTCAACTGTGGCTGTTTATAAAAATATTAATGCCGGTGCATTGAAAGTTATTAAAACGCTTACCCTGGAAATTGGGAAAGTGGTCAACAACTCACTTGAGAAGGAATGAATCTTCCATTCTTTTACATGAGCAATCTGGTGTTGCTTACCCGTCTCTTTGCACCGCACTTTGGGGTGGCAATTAATCCTGGGCTGATAACTTTCATCAAATCACTCTCCCCGTTCCTGCTGCTGATTATCTTACTTATGGACATAAATTGGAAGATATTCATGATTACCTTCTTTGGGTTGTTACTTAGCTTAAACGAAGCCAATCTTTTTATACGCTATTTTTTCGAGGTTCTGGAATTGGTTCCGCTGAAATCTAAACAGAAAGCTGCATCGGAAATCGATATTCGCGAATACAACCGTGGGCGGGTGATCGGATTTTTGGAAAGATCACTAATATATTTTTTCGTATTGGGAGTGCACTATTCTGCAATAGGTTTTATAGTGGCAGCAAAAGGTGTCACACGTTTCCGGGAATTAGATGATCGTAAATTCGCAGAATATTTTTTGTTTGGGACACTTCTCCTCGCAGTTGTCGCCGGGATAGTCGCCCTTTTCATCAAATACCTTATTCACTAAAAATAAGTTATGCCAAATCCATACATAAGAAATGACAATTTACTTGACATTCTCAAATCTATCCTTGAAATTTTCCATCGATTAACTGAGGCATTCAGTATGATATACGATTAAGTTAAGGAGGAGAAATGGCAGACCTTTCAACAGAATATTTAAACCTGAAATTAAAGAATCCTTTGATTATCAGCAGCAGTACACTGGTACAAAATACGGAAGGAGTTAAAGAAGCAGAAAAGTCCGGCGCAGGAGCAATAGTGCTTCGTTCGTTATTTGAAGAGCTCATCCGGGACCAGCTTCAATCCAATAAAACCGAAATGTGGAGTGGGCATCCGGAAGAATTTGAGTATGTTTTGAATGAATTGGAAATACAATATGGTCCGCGGGATTATCTGGACTTAGTTGAGCAAGCCAAAGAACAATGTAATATTCCCATTATTGCCAGCATAAATTGTACAACCCCAAAGTTATGGATAAATTTTGCCAAACAAATTGAAGCGGTCGGAGCGGATGCTATTGAATTAAATCTTTCAATCATGCCCACAAATCCCTCACAATCTTCTTTGGATATCGAACAGGAATTTTTGTCCATTATAAGAGCAGCCCGGGAGAACCTCAAACTGCCACTTGCCGTGAAAATCGGTCCTTATTTTACTTCCCTCAGCCGGTTTACCAACCAGATCTGTGGTGCCGGTATTGATGCATTAGTACTTTTCAATCGATTTTACCAGTTCGACATGGATATTGACAAAATGGAAGTGGTCGGTGCTAACTGGTTTAGTACTTCCCGTGAAATGAGTCTTTCACTGCGATGGATTTCCATTCTATACAAACACATCAATTGCGATTTGGCTGCCACTACCGGCATCCACAATACCAATGATGTGATTAAACAGCTACTTGCCGGGGCTCAGGTAATGGAAATAGCATCCACAGTTTACCTGAACGGATTCGATCAGGTGGGTCGAATTTTAAACGAACTGGAATCCTGGATGTCCGAAAAGGATTATAATAGTCTCGATGATTTTCGGGGAAAATTAAGCCTGAGTCAACGAAAGGATTCCGAGATGTACGAAAGGTTACAGTATATTAAAGCCCTTACCGGCATCGAAAAAAAGTAAACAAAACAAATAAATTTTGAACCCCCATCTGGCTAATGGGGGATTTTTTTACCTTCACCAAACGGATAAATCAAGAATATTTTTAAAATTTTGTCTTTATGTTGCTAAAAACCTGCTTATATATTTTTTTCAAAAACCGAATTAAAAATAACTTTACCAGCCTGCAGAAGAATTATCACTTGTTAAAAAATGAATTTGATAGATGAACGGTTCCATATTATCGGAATTTATAATTATTTTACTTAATTTTATACAAATTATAACGAGAATATTAGTGATAGTTATGTACTAAGTTATTATTATTGAGTGGCTTGTGCAAAATTTTATTTTCCTTGATAAAATTTATCTTGTTTTTTATTTTAATATGCAAACAAAATATTTGTGAATCAAATAACGTTTATTAATGAGGTAAAATATGTCAGAAAAAACAATGGATAAAAATTGGACTTCTATCGACCCTGAATTATGCAAAGGGTGCGGTATTTGTATCGAGGCATGTCCGCAAGATGTACTGAAATTTCACGAAAAGTTTAATTCAAAAGGCTATCATTATGCCTATTATATCGGGGAAGGTTGCACAGCCTGTAATATTTGTTTCTATGCCTGTCCTGAACCGGAAGCGGTAGCGGTTTACAAAAAAGGACATATGCTGCAGGCGGAAGAGGAGGTGGTTTAA
>CAZVKP010000098.1:0-9242 GCA_964627635.1 uncultured Calditrichaceae bacterium
ATTGCCTGTTGGGTGTTCCCCGTTTTTATAAACAAAAATCCCATTTGCTTTTTATGGAACACACTGTTGGGGGCTAATTTGAGTATTTCCCTGTATATTTTTTCAGCTTTTTCCCACTCCTTGTTTTTTTTGAGTTCCTGAGCCAGCAATCCTAACAGATGAATGTTCTTCCGTTGGGAAGGAACTTTAAGCAATGTTTCCAATTGTTTTATTTTTTCAGCACTTGACTTTCCATGGGTTTTTAATGCGATTAGCCTTTCATACTCAAAATCCGATGCTTTACTGTCATTCACAATAGTTTGGTAATACTCAATAGCTCGGTCCGTTTCTCCGATTTTATGATAGAATTCCGCAGCAGTGGTCAATAACTCGGAATGTTTGTGGTAACGTTGAATCCAATTTTGAAAATCACTTTTCAATTCCTCAAGCCGTTTTTGTTTTTCACTTGCCCTTAATAATTTTTTGATGATAAGCACATTCGGTTTTTCTTCTATTAATTCTCGGATTATGGGGAGGGCATTATCTATATCGCCCTCATACAAAAGAATTTCCGCGTAAAGAGCCTTTGTAAATTGGTTATCCGGTTTGATACTCAATGCTCGTTCAATAAACTGGCGAGCTTGTGATTGGCGATTCATACGCAGTGCCAGATGGGCATAATTTGACCAGAAGTAAGAAGAGCGGGGATTTTCCGCTGCCAGAGATGAAAATGCCTCCCAGGCGAGATCAAATTTTTTTGCCTGTTTTAACTTGACAGCTTCGTCAATTCTGCTTCTAATTTCTTGACGCATTGCAGTAATATTTTCAAATTTGTTTAATTTTAAGAAAACAAATTTAAAGATTATTTTTAATAAATGCCAGTTATAAGGTGTTTATGGAGATGAATAAATAACTATTCTGGAATGGTTTAAAAGCGGAGGTTTACTTCCAATTTTTATGCAAATTTGTTAAATCATAATAGGAAAAACTTATTAAATGCTCAGTTTTTATCCAAGAGTTCATGAAGATTCCGCTACCGAATGTAATTCTTGTATTTCCCGATATATTTCATTTTTATCTGAAAAGCTATTTCGGATTTTGTTAACCTGTTCGTGCACTTCCCAAAAAACATCAAAAATGGTGGGAGAGAAATGTTTTCCCCGCTCTTGTTTCATGATCTCTATGCTGGTGGAATGGGAATAGGCATCTTTATAGCTCCGTTTATTAGTTAGTGCATCATAAACATCAGCAATTGAGAGAATCTGAGCAGAAAGGGGAATTTGTTCCTTTTCTAATCCCTGTGGATAACCACTTCCATCCCAGTGCTCATGATGGGAATATGTAATTTCAATTCCCATTTTTAAAAATTGCATATCACCATACTGCTTTAAAATGGAGTTCAAGGTGTTGTAACCAATTACAGTATGAGATTTTATGATATCGAATTCGGCATTGGTTAGCTCACCTTTTTTTAATAGAATATTATCCGGTATTCCCACTTTTCCAATATCGTGCAGAGGAGCGGTACGATATAACATGGTGATGAATTCTTTGTTCACAGTTTCACTGAATAAGCCCCGTTTCATTAGCTCTTCAGCTAAAAACTTGCTATAACTTCGTATTCTCTCCAAATGATACCCGGTTTCCTGATCACGATATTCCGCAAGTCTTGCTAATCCAAAAATGATAGCTTCCTGTGCCAAATTTATGTTCTTCAGGCTGCTGATCAACGCTTGTTCAACTTTTCGCTGAGCAGTAACATCTTTAAAAATACCGGCATAAGCAAATATCTGCGAGTCCTCGTCCCGAATGGGAGAAAATGTGATGCTTGCAAACCACTTTTCATCAGATTCTCTTTCACCGGATAATGCGCCGTGCCAGTTGTCTTCTTCTTCCAATGTCTCTTTAATCTTTTCGAAATTCAGGTCAGGCAATAGAGAATTTTGCAAGATTTCGAGAGATTGTTGAAGTAACTGCACGCTGCTCATCCCGGTAATCTTCTCGAATCCCTGATTGACTTTAACGATATTTCCATCAACATCCGTGATAACCACTCCGTCATCTGTACTCTCAAATACGTCCTGATATATTCGCAGCTCAGACAACCGTTCGGCTAATAAACTCTGTAAATCTTTTACCAGGTTTTTTTCCTGCTTCTTTTCATGGTGGGACTCGATAACCGTTTTGACTTTTTCTACAAATTCAGGTATCATAAACGGTTTAATAATATAATCCTTACCACCTTGTGTTAAAAATTTAACCGCCATTTCAAGATTCGGATTACCTGTCATAAAAATGAATGGTACTTCCAACTCGTGTTGTTTCGCGTAATTGAATAAGTCCATTCCATTTTTTCCGGGCAAATAAATATCCGAAACAACCACATCAAAATTTTTCTTTTTTAACCATTCAATGGCAGAATCCACGTCAGTAACTGCAGTAGCTTGCATCTTTTCATTTATGAGCGCCTGAGCCAGCATTTGACCCAGGTAATATTCATCATCTAAAATCAGCACCCGAGGTATATTTCTCGACATACGGTAAAGCCTCCATAAATCATAATTCCCTATGATTATCGGCAGGATTAAATGATAAATGAGATTAAAATTAATTCTACTGACATGCACTTATTGTTGTGTATGTATTAAATAAGATGGTCTTTGGAACTGCTATTGTCACTTGGTGGCCACGGTGTTGGCAGCAGGCAGGCAATCGCTGATTAACAATTATTTGTTTCCCGCAAATTACAAGAGCTAAATATTTTCTGAATATCTAAAAATTCTTAACCGACTAATTTTTACTTTGAGATTCACTTTGTTTATTTAAAGCTTCACGAAATTTATTGTATTCGGATGAATATCTTCCATTAGGATAATTTCTTTCTAATTCATTGAAAAACATTTTTAGTTCTTTCCATTGTTGCAAATGGTAATAAGCGGTACTCATAAAAAATCCCAATGTTTCTTTGTCGTAGAATGTATTATCAGTTCGAAGGATTTTTTCACAGGTGTCTATAAGCGCCTGGTAGTCCTGAGACTCAAAGTGCAGATGTGCAATTCCGAAATAGCCGCCTGCTTTGTTCTTGGGGTCTTCGCTATTTTGAATCACGTAATCGAAATAGTCCCTGGCGCCTTCAAAAATTTTTTGAAAGTATTGTGTGAATCCTAAGTAGTAAGCGGTAGCCACTTTGTATTCCAATTCATCATCGGAAAATAAATCCCAGGTAATTTTTAAATAATGCTCTGCATTTGCGATTTGCCCGGCGGCAAATAATGTTCGTCCCAATTCAAAATAAGTGAATCGCTTGTCTTTTTCTGGAACCATAACGGCAAGCGCTTTTTCTAAGTATTGAATTGCCTGCGATAATTTTCCCAACATTTCATAGGAAAAACCAATTATCCGAAATGAATCAAATTCCTGACGAGCTTCCAATGATGCTTTATTTATGGCATTTTTCAGATATTCAATCGCCTTATTATAATTTCTATTATAGTAATAACTCCACCCCATTTCAATTTGTACAATACTGAGGTTTTCCGGATCATCCCTCAGTTCTTTTTCAACATCGGAATAGTGTTGAATAGCGGTTGAAAAATCTCCTTTTAAATGGAAATTTCTGGCATTCTCTAACTTTTCCAGTACGTTCTTTTCTTCAGGATTCATTTTTTCTCCTTGAATTGTTCGAAAAGATTTTTAATTTCTTGTAAATAATTTAATAATTGTTTTAACTTAATACGAGATTTAATTCAGAATGTCCATAAATATCTTAGTTTAACGATAAATATAAGGAGTTTGATATGGAGTCGTCAACCCAGCCGTTAACTGTTCTTAGCGAAGATGAACAAATGTTTAAAGACATGGTGTTTGAGTTTGCTGAGGAACAAATAAAACCGGTGTCCATGGAAATGGACAAAGAAGGGAATTTTAAACAGGAACTCATCAATCAATTTTTTGAGTTGGGATTGATGGGAATTGAAATCCCTGAGGAATATGGCGGAACAGGAACAAGTTTTTTTATGGGCATTTTAGCAATCGAAGCCCTTTCATTGGTGGATGCCTCGGCGGCAATCTATGTGGATGTTCAGAATACCCTTGTCAATAATGCAATATTGAGGTGGGGGAGTGAATCTCTCAAGAAAAAATATTTACCTCAGTTGGCTACTGAAAAATTGGGTGCTTATTCATTATCAGAAGCGGGTTCCGGTAGTGATGCTTTTAAATTACGCACCCGTGCAGAGAAAAAAAACGACCATTTTGTGCTAAATGGTCAAAAAATGTGGACCACCAGTGGGGGCGAAGCTGAAATCTTTATCGTTTTTGCCAATGTAAATCCCGAAATGGGGTACAAGGGAATAACGGCGTTTATGGTAGAAAGGGAGTTTGAAGGCTTTACTGTCGGAAAGAAGGAGGATAAATTGGGAATTCGATCCAGTAGTACCTGCGAACTCATTTTAGAAAACTGCAAGGTTCCTAAAGAAAATGTGCTGGGAGAGATTGGAAAAGGTTACCGGGTTGCTATCGAAACGCTGGATGAGGGTAGGATAGGGATCGGTGCCCAAATGTTAGGAATCTCCGAAGCGGCAATAAAATATGGAATGGAATATGTTCAGGAACGTGAGCAATTCGGAAAAAAGATAGCCGATTTCCAATCCATTCAATTTCAAATTGCCGATATTGCCACACGTTTGGAAGCCAGCCGGTTACTGGTTTACAATGCCGCTAGATTGAAAGATGCCGGAAAGGAATTTATAAAAGAGGCGGCCATGGCAAAGCTTTTCTCTTCTCGAATGGCAGAACAAATTACCTCTCAGGTACTTGAAATTTATGGCGGCTATGGTTACACCAAAGAGTATCCCATTGAGAAATTGTATCGGGATGCCAAAATCGGGCAAATTTACGAAGGTACTTCCAATATGCAATTACAAACTATTGCCAAGTATTTGATGAAGTAAATCTCATTCATTTGCATGGTTTGGTCATTTTATCGCAAAGTATCTATTTAGATAAGGGGAGCTTGTCTCTTATGGTGATCGATTAATTCCCGTTAGTTGAGATTGCTTTTTCGTGTTTGAGCCCCACTCCCATTTCTTTATTGCGCAATTCAAGTGAGTCATTCCATATTTTTCTCATACCAATTTAGTTTACAACTATTCAAAAAGCTGTTTCACGATGCAGTGTTCCCATTTCAAATACCAAATTGAATTATCCTGATAAAACTGAAAAAAAAGATAATTCCAATTAAATAATTTCATATTGTGCCGATACTTCTAATGACAAAATATTTTAGTGCGTTAGGAGTTTTATGCCAATTTTAAAATTGAGAAAAACATCATTTTATACCCGTCTTACTGTTACGGTTAGTATTGTATTCATCGTTGTTTGTTTATTAATAATATTTATAACCCATGAGATGTATCTCAAATACTCCAATCAACAGTATGTTGAACATGTTGAATCAATCGGTGGCAAATTGGCTGTCTTGTCACAACAACCAATTGTTAACAAAAACAAAGCGGAGCTGAATTACCTGAGTCAAGTTTTTTTACAGGAAAAGCATATACATCTCATCATATTTCTGGATAAGCAAAGAAATTTAATTTTTACTTCTACACCAAAAAAATTCTCTCAAAAACGGTTATCAAAGTTATTACCCAAGCTAAACCTGAATACAGGCCATCAATCGCATTTAATTAAAAATAAATTCAGATGGGATATTTTACACTATCCTATTGAATCTGACACGAATCAGGAACTGCAGGGATATTTGCTCTTGGGTATAGATAAAGAAAAAGCAACCGCTATGTTCTCCGAAGCAATGTTATCAGCCATTGGTTTAAGTTTCATTGTTTTATTACTGGGCATGTTTCTGTTACGAAGATTCGGTATCAAATTAACAAAGCCAATCCGATCCCTAATGGATGGCACCGATCAGGTGAGCCAGGGCAATTTTACCTATCAGATTCGTGTTAAAGAAGACGGGGATCTCGGCCAACTTGCCCGAAAGTTCAATGAGATGACTTTAAAACTAAATTATTATAATAAGCAAAAAACGTTATTAAATAAAAAATTACACGAATATAATGAAAAACTCGAAGAAAAAATAAAAGAGCGAACTCACCAACTTAAGAAAATACAGGAAGAGGTGCTCCTCATATTTCATCAAATTCCGGTAGGATTATTAGTGGTAGATATTGATTCAAAAATTATGTGGTATAATCGTGAATTTATGAAATTGTTGGAAATACCAGGGGATTATTCCATTTCATCCAAACACATTACTGAAGTACAAAATATTCAACAGAGCGGATTGGATGGTATATTAATAGATTTGTCTCGAAGGGCAACTAAACAGGTTGTACAAAAACAATTGAGTGTTCAAGAAGGAAAACACGCACAGATTTTAGAAATTGCCTCACAGCCATTGATTCGGGAAGATAATCAGTGGGATGGGACCATTTTTATTATTAAAGATGTGACCAAAGATGTTGCATTTGAAGAGAAATTGAGACAAGAGCAAAGACTGGAGAGTGTTGGTGAGATTGCCGGAGGAATTGCGCATGATTTTAATAACATTTTGGCGATTATACTTCCCAATGCCCAATTGCTAAGACTCAAACTTCAAGATCATCCGGAGTGGGTAAAATATTTGGAAACCATCGAAAAAGCAGCGGATCAAGCAGGTTGGTTAACAAGACAGATACTGGCGTTTTCCAGAGGAAATGCTCGGGAAAAAATGGAAGTGATAAATCCGAATCAGGCAATTGAAGAATTTACCAAAATGTTCAGACGGGTTTTAGACCGTAAGATTGAGATAAAAAAAGAATTGGAACCTGAACTACCAAATATTAAAGCAGATTTATCTCAAATGGAACAAATTTTGATGAACCTTGCCGTAAATGCCAGAGATGCCATGCCCAACGGAGGTAGGTTAATCTTTCGAACTTTAGCGATTTCAGTGGATAGAGAAGGTAAGTCTGCAATGCATCCCAATTTGGTTCCGGGAAAATATGTTTGTTTAGAAATTGAAGATACCGGTATTGGAATTCCCAAAGCGGACCTGGATAAAATTTTTGATCCGTTTTTTTCTAGCAAAAAAGAAGGAAAAGGGACTGGTTTGGGCTTGAGTGTGGTTTATGGAATTATGCGATCTCATGGGGGAATTATTGATGTGATATCAAAAATTGAACAAGGAACTCAATTTCGATTATTTTTTCCGGCAAGTCAGGAAGAAACTGTAAAAAGAAAATCTGAAGAAAGAGAAATAGAATCAGGAAATGAGACTTTATTGATAGTGGATGATGAGGAAATGATCCAGGATACACTATCCAGCATGTTAGAAAGTTTAAATTATCGGATTATTAGTGCCCGAAATGGCAGGGAAGCGGTAGATGTTTTTCAGGAACATCGAGAGGAAATTGATGCAGTGTTGATGGATATCCAGATGCCCGAAATGGATGGGGTTGAAGCGGCTACAAAAATTTTAGAAGTTGATTCCAATGCGCGTATCATTTTCAGCAGCGGTTATGCCGATCCCTCCCGGTTTGAAAAATTAAAAGAAATGGGGTACCAGTTTTTTTTAAAAAAGCCTTATCGAATAGGAATATTGTCCGATATTATAAGACGAGCGCTGGTACAAGAACCCAGCGTAAATTAATGCCTGCTTGGGAATGCTGCTAAATAAATTTCACAGGGAGGTGAAAATTTAAGACAGGGATGTTCTGCAGCATTCCTTATTTTTAAATCACAATATCTCCCCGTTAATAAGCAATATGATGAATTCTTTAGTTCAGTAAAATGAAATTATGTAGAAATTTGACGATTCACAGTGTGCTATAATCCAACAAAAAAATACGTTTAATTATCCCAATACAAATGGTAGCAGTTTTTTCCGGTGAATGTCATTGAAACATGCGGTTTCTACCGACTTTGACAATTTTTATCAAAAGAATTGTATGATAATACCCGGAAGTCGAAATTTTAATTTGAATTCTATTTTTAAACTATTTTTTATTATCTGATGAAGGGTGAATTTTATAAATAAAAGAATTGACGATATTCTCTGAATTTTCAGGACGGATGTTTAACAAAATGGCTCGCCGATTTTGGCAAACAGCCATTTGCTGGATGGTGACTGATTTACCTGAGCGGTTCCGCAACCTCTCGATTTTTTGTTTTGATCGACGAAACACGTACAATTCGCCCGATGCGTAACTAAGCTGTAGTGCTTCACGATCCATATAGACTAAATCCAAAACTTCATTTGATTGATGGTTATTTCTTTGCAGAATGACCGGAATGAGTCCTCTTGAATTGAGGTAAACTTTCTGATCCCCAATTATTAATTTTTGGTGTGCCTGTGATGAATTAGATTTGGATTCCTGCTGGGATTTTGAAAAGAGACTCAATTTTTACCTTTCCTGTAAATTAATTGAACTTTGACATTTCATATCGTGATTGTCTAATTTATTTTAAATCATTCAATTGAATCAATCCTATACTTTTAGGTGTGCCGTTTGCCGGGTGGCTTAGATTGTGGTGGTCTGAGCCGAAAAATAGTTTTTTAAATTGAAGCTTGGCAGTTTCATTTTGCAAGCCGGTTTTAATAACCACTACTGGCGCAATGAGCGGAATGGTATGATTCTCAACCAAAATTACTTCGAAACCATTGTCAAATTGATGATATTGATATTTCGGTAGAAAGAATTCAAAATTATGCCGGGAAGTTACCGTCGAAATTATGAACAATATTAACAGTAAGAGACTAAACTTTTTCACGATGTCGCTTCCGTAATTTTTTCAATTCGATGATTTATTGAAGGATGACTGTAAAAAAGTAATTCAACCAGCGGGTGGGGTTCTTCATCGGCCAAGTTTAAATCAGAAAGCTTTTTTAATGTTTTCTGATAAGCTTCTTTTAATTGGGTGGTTTCAACCGCAAAGAGATCGGCTTGATATTCGAAGCGACGACTTAAATAATTACTAATTGGACCGGTGATGAGTCCGTAAAGAAAAAATAATAATCCTAAATAGGGGAGTGCTTCAAGTTGACTTGGAATGAAATTATTGGATTCCAGTATAAAATTATAGAATTGAAAAACAAGATATATTCCCAGTAGGGATACCAAACTGTTAAAGACAATCCCTTTCAAGAGATGTTTTTTGACATAATGTCCCACTTCATGCGCGAACACCGTTTCAATTTCATCTTCTTCAAAATTATTCAGTAAAGTGTCGCCGAGAATAACTCGTTTACTTTTACCAAG